>DATDEV010000600.1:0-2468 GCA_036522995.1 Polyangiaceae bacterium | reverse complement strand
TGCTCGAGCTGCGCGACGAGCTCGCGCCGGGCAGCGAAGTGCCGGTGACGGCGCTGGCCTCCTTGCCCCAGCTGCTCGTCGACTCCCCGCGCGCCACCTCCCAGGGCATCGAACAGGCGCTTAGCGGCGCGTTCGTGCTGGCGCTCTCGCGTCTGGACGAAATGCGTCATCGCGAAGGCGAGGCGCTCGGGCGCGAGCTGGGCGAGCGGGTCGCGGCGCTGCGCGGCCTGTGCGATCAAGCGCGCGCGCTCAGCTCCGGGGCCGCCGAGCGGCAGCTCGGTCGCCTGCGTGAACGCGTCACGCGCTTGCTTGCGGAGGCGGGCGGCAATCCCGATGCCGGGCGGCTCGAGACCGAGCTGGCGCTGATCGCGGATCGCAGTGACGTGACCGAAGAGCTGGTGCGACTGACCAGTCATTTCGAGCAGTTCAGCTCGCTGCTCGGCCAGCCAGAGCCGGTGGGGCGGCGCATGGAATTCCTGCTCCAGGAGATGGCCCGCGAGGCCAATACGCTTGGCTCCAAGAGCCAGGACGTCAAACTTTCTCACCTGGTGGTGGACATGAAGAGTGAGCTCGAGAAGATCAGGGAGCAGGTGCAGAATGTCGAATGAGCCGCTGCTCTTGATCATCTCGTCCCCGTCGGGTGCCGGCAAGACGACGCTCACCGCCCGGCTGCTAGCCGAGGTCACGGGGCTGACCTTCAGCATCTCGCACACCACGCGCCAACCGCGCGCCCGGGAAACGAACGGCAAAGAGTATCACTTCGTAGCTCGCGCCGAGTTCGAGCGGCTGATCGACGAAGGCGCTTTCCTGGAATGGGCCGAGGTGCACGGTAACCTTTACGGCACTAGCCGCGCCGAGATCGAGCGCCGGCGCGCGGATCGCGGCATCGTCTTCGACATCGACCACCAGGGTGCTCGGCAGATCAAGTGCGCGGCGCCGGACGCAGTCGCAGTCTTCATCTTGCCGCCCAGCATGACCGTGCTGGAGCAGCGCCTGCGCGGCCGCGCCAGCGAGGACGAAGAGACCGTGCAGCGCCGCTTCAGCGTGGCCAAGCGCGAGATCGAGCACTACGGCCAGTTCGACTACGTGCTGGTCAACGAAGAGCTGGAAGAGGCCACGCGCAAGCTGAGCTCGATCTTCCTCGCCGAGGAGTGTCGACGCAGCCGTATGGCTACGCTCGCAGAACAATTTTTGGCCGAGGGTCGGCTTCGCTCGCAGTCTCGCTAGCAGCCACCGCGCCAGACCAACCGAAAGCCCCAGACGATGACGACCACCACCAGCACCTACGCTACACGCAGCAAAGAAACCGCCGACGCCGTCCTGATCGTCGGCTCGATGGCGTTCGACGACTTGGAGCTACCGAGCGTGAAGGCCAAGGACGTGGTCGGCGGCGCGGCCACCTACGCCGCCTACGCCGCCAGCCTGTTCGCCCCGGTGCGCATCGTGGCCGTGGTCGGCGATGACTTTCCGCGCAGCGTGCTCGAAGAGCTCACCGAGCGTGACGTCGACGTGTCCGGCGTCGAGCACGCCAAGGGCAAGACCTTTCGCTGGGCGGGGCGCTACGCGGCCAATCTGGCCAGCCGCGAGACGCTCGACACGCAGCTCAACGTTTTTGCCGATTTCAAGCCCAAGCTGCCGGCCAGCTATGCGGATTCCCCATTCGTGCTGCTGGGCAACATCCAGCCACAGCTGCAGCTCGACGTGCTGGCACAGGTCAAGGCGCCGCGCTTCGTGGCCGCCGACACCATGAATTTCTGGATCTCCGGGGATCGCAAGAAGCTCCTCGAGGTGCTGGCCAAGATCGACACGCTGATCATCAACGACGAGGAGCTCCGCGAGCTCGCGGAGGTGCACAACATCAAGCGCGCCGCCGCCGTGGTGCGCAAGCTCGGGCCCAAGCGCTTGATCGTGAAGCGCGGTGAGTACGGCGCGATGCTGTTCGACGACGCCGGCATCTTCTTCACGCCCGCCTACCCTCTGGAAGAGGAAGTGGATCCGACGGGGGCCGGCGATAGCTTCGCAGGTGCGCTGCTCGGCTATTTGGCGGCGGTCGGCCCGCTCGACGGCACTTGCCTGCGCAAGGGGCTGCGGCTGGCCAGCGCGGTGGCGTCTTTCTGCGTGGAGGGCGTCGGCGCTGCCAAGCTCAAGGCCGTACAGCGCGCCGACGTGATGATGCGCGTCGAAGCGCTGCGCACCCTCACGCGCTCGACCATGTAGCTCGAGGCAGTCTCGCAGTCGCGGGCTGACCCGGCAACGGCAGAGGGTGTTCAACCTTCGCTGGCGCCGGCCTCGCGGTACGCTTCGCAGTAGGCGAAGTTGCAGCTCGGGGCGGCGCCAGCGCAGTCCTCATCGCTAACGCAAGCGCTGCAGGTGGCGACGCCATGGCACCAGCCGATCAGATTCCACACGCGCGGGTCGAGAGGCAGGCGTGCTCGGCGGCACCACACCCCTCGTGGTTACAAATCTTG
>DATDEV010000599.1:0-2822 GCA_036522995.1 Polyangiaceae bacterium | reverse complement strand
CGGAGCCGCCCGAGAACACGTCGAGTTGTTCGATCAGCGTGCGCGCGCTGGGCGTGCGCTTCTCCAGATCGCGCTCGAGGCCGCGGTGTACCACGCGCGATAGGGCGTGTGGTACCCAAGGCGCGACTGCTTCCAGGCGCTGCACGGGCTCCGTGCAAATGGCGACGATCAGCTCACCCAACGAACTTTGGCCGCCCCATAGGCGTTGCCCCGACAACGCCTCCCACAGCACGACCGACAAGCTCCAGACGTCGGTGCGCTCGTCGACGGTTTTGGCGTTGCGCGCCTGTTCGGGCGACATGTACATGGGGGAACCGAGCATGCCGCCCGAGCGGGTGAGGCTGTGATGGGCCGAGCTGAGGCCCATGCCGCCTACCCGCTTGGCGACGCCGAAATCGCAGACTTTGACGGTAATTTCCGAGTTCTTGGGGTTCTGTTGCAAGAACAGGTTCGCGGGCTTGATATCGCGATGAACTACGCCTCGCGCGTGGGCCGCGGCGACACCGCGCGCGCCCTGCACGACTAGCCGCACCGCGATCTCGGGCGATAGCGCGCCTTCGCGCTTCATGATGCTGGACAGGTCGACGCCCTGCAAAAGCTCCATGATGATGTACGGGAAGCCGAGCTTGTCGTCGCAGCCGGCGTCGATCGTGCGCACCACGTTCATGCTGCTGATGGCGCTGGACGACTTGGCCTCGCGCGCGAAGCGCTGCAGCGTGGATGGGGTGGCGCCCTGCGCGCCGGCTGACACGACCTTGGCCGCGAGCCGCTCACCGCCGTCGAGCTCGACCTCGTACACGTTGCCCATGCCGCCTTTGCCGATCAGGCGCTTGACCAGATAGCGGCCATCCAGGCGTTGATTGATCAGGCCAAGCTCGTCCATTTCGACGAGCTGCGAGGGCGGCAGCGAGGTTTGGTGGGGAGCTTGCTTCAGATCGGCGCGGGCCGCGACGGTGCCGCGGCGCTCGATCGCGATTGACCGGATGCGAGCTTGGTCGAGCAGCTCGTCGCCGCCCGAGAACGGGCGCAGCGCGTCTGCCATGTCTTCGAGGGTCGCCCAGCGTTGGTTTGGGTCGCGCTGTAGCGCTTTGTGCACGATTAGCGCGAGTGAGGGGTCGACCCAGGGCGCGCGATCCTGCAAGGGAGGCACGTCTTCGATTACGATCGCCGCGATGAGGTCGAAAACCGAGTCGATGTGCGCGTACGGGGCCGCCCCGCACAGCATTTGGTAAAGCGTGGCGCCCAGGCTCCACACGTCGGTGCGCTCGTCGACGTGCTTGCTGCTCTTCAGCTGCTCGGGCGAGACGTAGTCGGGAGTGCCGAGCTGGCTGCCGGTGGCGGTGAGCGAGCTGCCTCCGCCCATCTGCTTGGCGATGCCGAAGTCGAGCACGCGCACGATGATTTCGCCGTCCTCTTCGTCGAGGATTAGATTGCCCGGCTTGACATCACGGTGAATGATGCCGATGCGGTGCGCCGCGCTCAGGCCGCGCGCCGCCTGCAGCGCGATGCGCACTGCCGTCTGCGGGTCGAGGGCGCCCAGGCGGTCGAGCGTGTGATCGAGGTCATGCCCCTTGAGTAGCGGCATGACCAGAAACAGGAGCCCCGCGGCCTGATCCGCGCCGGCATCGAGGGTGCGCACCACGTGCGGATGCTTGAGCCCGCGCACCAGCTCGCTCTCGCGCAGAAACCGCTCCGCCATTTCGCCGGCCATCAGCTCCGGATTCAGCGCCTTGAGCGCGACTTCGGCGCCGCTGGCGGAGCGGGCGCGGTAGACGGCCCCCATGGACCCCTGACCGATCAACCCCTCGAGCTGGTAGCCCTGCCCGAGCGTCTTGCCGATGAGCCCCTGGGCTCTCTCTTCTGCAGTGTCGCTCACGGGAAAGGCTTGGTCACGAGTAAGCCTCGATCATATCAGCAAGGCGTGCGCGCACCAGACTAGTGCTAAACAACCTACATGCCAGCTCGATCGCGCGACGACGCTCCGGCCAAACCGCGAATTTTGGTGGTGGCTGGATCCGATTCCGGCGGCGGAGCCGGGATTCAGGCCGACATCAAGACCATCACCATGCTGGGCGGCTTCGCCATGACGGCCGTTACTGCGCTGACTGCGCAAAATACGCTGGGCGTGGTGGAGGTCATGCCGGTGGAGCCGCGCTTCGTTGCTCTGCAGATGACGACGGTGCTGTCCGACCTGGGCGCCGACGCCATCAAGACCGGCATGTTGGGCTCGGCGCGCGTGGTCGAGGCGGTGGCTGACGTGTGTGAGACGGCGGCCTTCGGCGTGCCGCTGATCGTGGATCCCGTGATGGTGGCCAAGGGCGGAGCCGTGCTGCTCGACAAAGGAGCGCACGAGGCGCTGGTGCTGCGGCTCTTGCCGCTGGCCTCGCTGGTGACGCCGAACGTGCCCGAGGCGGAAATTCTCACCGGCATCAGCATCAAGACGCCGCGCGATCTCGAGCGAGCGGCAGACGCGCTGCTTGGCTTGGGTCCGAGCGCGGTGCTCATGAAGGGCGGCCACCTCGAGGGCGACACCGTGGTCGATCTGCTTCGCACGGCCGATGGCGCCGATCATCGCTTCGAAGGTCCGCGCATCGTCACGCGCTCCACGCATGGAACCGGCTGCACTCTCGCTTCGGCGATCGCCGCCGGCGTTGCGGAGGGGCTCACGCTTCAGGGCGCCGTGGCCCGCGCGCGCGACTACGTGACGCGCGCCATCCAGCGGGCTCCGGGGCTGGGGCGCGGGCACGGGCCGCTCGAGTTCGGGCACCCGCTCGATCCGCTCGAGGCGCTGTCTCGTGGTCGTTGGGGCCCCAGCCCCAACG
>DATDEV010000598.1:0-7106 GCA_036522995.1 Polyangiaceae bacterium | reverse complement strand
CTGTCACCGTCTGTCGTCTGGGGAGGACGCGGCTGTCTCGTTGTCGTTTGGGGCCCCAGCCCCAAACGAGGTCGCGTCGTTCAGGGGATGAAATCGGCTCGCGTGGCGATGGTCACGAGAGGTAGGCCTGCTGCCGCGATGGTCTCGGCTCCGCCCTCCTGCCGGTCGACGAGCGCCACGATGCCGACTACCTCGGCGCCTACCGCCTTGAGCGACTCGACCGCCTTCAGGCTGGAGCCGCCGGTGGTCACCACGTCCTCGAGCAGCGCGACCTTGAGGCCGGGCAAGAGCGATTTGTCGCCTTCGACCAGCTTGGTCGTGCCGTGGTCTTTCTTGGCCTTGCGCACGTAGAGCGCGTTCAGAGGGCGGCCGCGCTGGAAGCTGACCAGCGACACCGCGCTCGCCAGCGGACAACCGCCGAGCTCCACGCCGCCGATCGCTTGGCATTCGGGCAGATCGCCGAGCGCGTCGAACATCAGCTCGCCGACCAGCGCATGGCCCTCCGCGGTGAGCATCGTCTGCTTGCAGTCGATGAAAAAGTCGCTCTCCCGACCCGAGGCCAGGATCACCTTGCGCCGCTCGAAGCTGCGCTCCGTGAGCAGCGCGATCAAGCGCTGTCGTTTGGCCTGGTCGATCACGAATCGCGATCCTTCTTCTTCTTGGCCTTGGCGCCCTTGCCGAGTGAAGGCAGCACGGGCGGCGGTGGCCGGCGCCCGACCGGCTTCTCCCGCTCCTCGACCTTGGGGCGAGGGGTAGGACTCTCGGACTCGGGCACGTCATCGTCGGCGAATCCGGGCGAGACCGTCGCGCCGACCGACGCGCTGACCGTCGCCACTGGCGAGGGTCGGGGCTCGACTTTGGCCACGGGCTTGGGTGGGAAGGCGCCGACACCGCCGCCGGTGCTGGCGCTGGCACTACGCACGGCGGGGCTCGCAGCAGCGCGGCGAACCGGCGCGGCTGCTGGCTCGCCGTCCGTGCGCACGTGGCCACGCACCAGCCCACCTTCGGCGATGCCGATGCGCGGCGCGCTGAGATCGCCCACCACTTTGCCGCCGCGCTCGACGAGCACGGCTTCCTTGCCGCGCAGATCGCCCTGCACGGCGCCGTGAACGCTGATTTTGGCGCCGTCGATGCTGCCCAGCACGGCCCCGGCCTCGCCGATCACCACGTCACCGGTCACGTCGACGTCGCCCTCGACACGCCCCAAAATCTCGAGCGAGCCTTGGCCCTGGACATTGCCGCGCACGACCGTGTCCGAGCCGATGACCGAGCTTTGCGCCATGCTCAGACCTCCATGTCGACGGCGCCCTTGAAGGAAGCGCCGTCCGCAATGGTGAAGCGCGAAGCCTTGACGTCACCGACCAAGCGTCCGCCGGCCTGAATGTCGACGCGATCGGGCGCGCTCACGTCGCCGGTCACCTGGCCCGCGATGCTGACGCTATGGCCGGCGATGTCCGCTTGCACGATGCCGCCCGCTGCGATCGACACCGCGTCGCTGGACGTCACCTTGCCGCGCACGTTGCCGTGAATGATGACCTCTTCCTCGCTCGTGAGCTCGCCTTCGATGCTGAGCCCTTCTCCAATGACGGTACCTGACATCTCGCTCGTCTAGCTCCTTCGGGTTTACCTGCGCCTGGGCGCGGGCCCCAGTGAAAGCTCCAGCTCGGTCTCGAGCTTTACGGAAACGCGCGAGCCGGGCTCGATCGAGACCTCCGAACCGCGCAGCTCACCACGCACCGTCGCTCCGCTGCGGATGGTGACCGGCCCTTCGATGACCGCATCGCCGAGCAGGCTCCCGCTCACATCGAGCGAGCGCGCACTGACATTGCCTTCGACGCTGCCGCCGAGCGCGATCTCCGCGTCGCCACTAACGTCGAGGTCGCCCTGCAGCGAGCCTTCGACGCGTAGGACTCCCTTGCCGGTAACGCGACCGACGATCCGTGTCGAGGGACCGAGAACGCTGGTGTCCGAGCCGAGTCGTGCCATCAGGATGAGCCGGCAGAACCTAGTCGCTCGTCCCCGGAATTGGTAGCCTTTGCGCGCTGGCTGGCTTTTTGGCTGCCAGCACCTCGAGTGCTCGCGGCACCGACCGCACCAAAGCGCGCGCGTAGAAGCGCAGCCGCTCGGCGTCGGACAAGTCACCCTGGCGACCGCGCGTCGCGGCGTAGAGCAGCACTGCGGCGGCCACGCTGACGTTGAAGCTCTCGACGAAGCCGCGCATTGGAATGCGCACCGAGTTGCGAGCGCCAGCGTGCAGCGCGTCGCGGATGCCGTCGTGCTCGTTGCCGAGAATCAGCGCCACGCGCGGCAGCTCCGCCAGGTCTTCGGGCGAAAGATTGCCTTCCGGGTGCGTGGCGACGGTGGCGAATCCCTCGGCGTGCAGGGCGGCGAGCGCCAGCTCCGGACGGGCGTGCGGCACCACTTCGATCCAGCGCTCCGCGCCCTTGGCGACGGTTCGCCCGACGGCGAAGTCTTCCTCGCGGGGCACCAAATGCACGCGCGGGACGCCGAATGCGTCGCAGGAGCGGAGCACCGCGGCGGCGTTGTGCGGATCGTGGGGCGCGTCCATTAGCAGCGTAACGCTGCCGATTCGGCCCTTGATGACCGACCACAGCCGAGCGCGGCGCTCGTCGACGCAAAGCGGCTCGAGCGTCTCGACCACGCTATCGGGCGTCCAGCCGGTAGGCCAGGGGTCGGCGGTCCAGATGCCCTCGGCCGGCACCAAAAGCTCGGGCCTTCGCTTCATTTGGAGTGGTTTGTGGGATGCGCATTTGCGCGCAGCGGAAGCGGCATTATGTTGCTCTGTACTCGTTATTTCTCCTCAGGGAGCAACCATGGCATCCGAAAAAGTTCAAGTGTTCAACGACCTCAACTTCGAGCAGGAGGTCGTAAATTCCAGCCTACCGGTGCTGGTCGACTTCACCGCCACCTGGTGCGGCCCCTGCAAGGCGCTGGCTCCGATCATCGACCAGATCGCTGGTGATCTCGATGGCAAGGTCAAGGTCGGTAAGCTCGACGTCGATGATTCGCCGGTGACCGCGGGTAAGTTTGGTGTTCGCGGCGTGCCCACGATCATGGTGTTCAAGAACGGGCAGCGCGCCGCTCAGCACGTGGGTCTCACCACCAAGGCGAAGCTGCTCGAGTTGGTGAACGGCTGAGGTGAAACGTGTGCGCCGCGGCCCGCCGTCACTCGACGTAGCCGCGGCGCTGCTTGCGCTGGCGGCACTCGGTGTCGCTTGCCGAGGCAGTGAGGGGCGCCCCGCCGCAAGGCCGCGCCCCTCGCTCGTTTCGGAAGGCGCAGAGCTGCCTGCGTTCGCGACGCCCGGCGTTTGGCGTTATCACCCGCTGCAGCGAGCGCGCGTGAACGCGGAGCTGCGGTTGCCGTCGGGCGAGCGCGTGCTGGCGGGCCGGCGCGGCGAGCGCTGGCTGGTGGCAAGCTCCGGCGCCACCATGACCGCTGCTTCGGTGCTGGCGCCGGAGGATCTGGTGGGGATCCTGAAGGCGCCCGGAGGCGGCTTCATTTTCGTCGGAGCCAGCGGCGTGAGCTACGAAGCGCGCTCGCCAATTGGTACGTTCTTTCGCTCGAGCGCTCCGCTCGAGCCACTGGCCAGCGTGACCAGCTCGGGCTCGGCCATCGTCGGCATTCGCCGCGACCGTGGCCTTTTGCGCAGCGAGGACGGCGGCGCCACCTGGAAGGCGGTTGGCCCCGCGGGTCCCAAGTTCGTCGGCGTGGTGCTGGGCGACGACGGGCGAGGTCTGGCGCTGGCGGCGCCCGAGGCGCTGTACGCGACGCGCGACGGCGGTCAGAGCTTCGCGCGGCTGAACCTGCCGAGCGCGGGCGCGTTCGCGCTCGAGCGCTTGGCCGACGGCAGCTTCGGGCTGGCGTCACCGCTCGGGCTCTATCGCTATCGCGAGGGCGCGGCCGCGCTCGAAAGCTTGCAGACCACGCCGGTCGCTCCGGCGACGCAGCTCGAGACACCGCGCGGGCCCAGCGGCTCGGCGCTCGTCGAGGGTCGTGCGAGCGCCAGCTCGGGCAGCTACTACGAGCTCGCGCTCGGCGAAAAGGCCGGCACTTGGCAGCTGATTTCGGGGCCCAACGCGGGGCCGCTCGCGTCGCGGCCACTGCTCGAGCTGAGTGGTTGCCGCGCGCTCAAGCTGGCCGCGTTCGAGCGCGCGCTGGCCATCGCCTGCTTTCGGGGCGGAGCCGACAGCGCATCGCAGCCGATCGAGCTCTGGAGCAGCGTAGACGGCGGCCGCACGCTGCGCTCCGAGGGAGCCGTGCTGGACGGCAACCTGACGGCCTTTCGTTTCGCGCTCGGCGCCGGTGGCACGCTGCTCGCGAGCGGTGTGTGCCCCAGCTACAGCGCTGGTGCCGGTTGCGCTCCGCAGGGCATCGCGCGGCGAACCCTGGGCGCGGCTCCCGGCGCGGGCGTCAAGGAGCTTGGCACTGCCGCCACTCCTTCGCTCGCCGACAGCGCGCTGGCGCTGGTTTTCTCGCTCGATGGTCGCACCGCCTACGCGGTGGGGCGGCGCACCAAGGGCGGGGTGCTGGCGCTGTTCGTGTCGCGCGACGCCGGCCGGAGCTTCGAAGCCGAGGACCTAGCGCTGCCGACGGGCGAAGAAGGTGACGGCGAGGAGCGCTGGGAGAGCAGCGCTACGGGCGTGCAGGTCGACGCGCTGGTTCCAGCCGAAGACGGCACGCTCGGGCTTTCGGTGTCGCGTTACCGTGCGCGCTCCTGGCTCGTGCTCGACGAAGCCGGGCGCGTGCTCTCGGTCGCACACCCGCCCGAGGCGCGCGCCCTGCTCGGCGTCGCCGGCAGCCGCGCGCTGGCTGTCTCCCCGCTCACCAACGAGGTCTGGGAGTCGCTCGACGCCGGGGCGACCTTTCACAGTCTCGGACAGCTGCCGATCGATGCCTGCGCTGACGATGCGTCGTGTGATCTGCCGGTGGCCTGCACGCCCTACGGCTGCGCGGTGGGCAGCGATATCTCGCGGCTGGGCTGGGGCGCTCAGGGTGATGACGACGCCTGGCTGCTGCCCGCGCCCGCTTCGGCGCCGGTCGACTATTCGGTGCCACGGCTCAAGGTGCCGATCAGCTGCACCCAGGATGCGTCGGCTTGGCAGTTGCTCGACGGTGTGAGCGAGCTGCCGAGCGCAGCCGAGGCCGCCATCGGCAAGACGGCCTGGTTCGCGTCGGGCAGTGACGTGGCGCGGGCAGCGGCCTGGGTGTGGGTGGCGTCGACCGGCCCCAAGCCGCAGCTCGAGCGACAGCCGCTGCTCAAGCCCAACGAGCGTGGCATCGGCTACGCGCTCATGGTTTCGGATCAGGTCGAGGGCGTCGCCGCGCTGCGCTACCTCGTGCCCGACTCGAGCAGCGACGGCGCGCGCCTCGCTGGGTTGGAGCTCGCCTGGCTGAACCTGTTCGAGGGCAAGCTGCGGCGCGGCGCGCTTTCGGATGCGGGCGCGTACATGCCAGGTGACTACGCGCGCGGGCAGCGCGGAACCCAAGAGGCGGACCCAGCACTGTTCAGCATCGCGCAGGGCGGTCTCTACTTGCGCGTGCACCGGGCCGCCGGTGACAACCAGCCGACGCTATTTTTCGACGGGCAACGGGTCGAGACGCTGCCGGCCGTGACCTGGCCGCAGGTCGGCGTGCGCGGCACGCGCACCGAGATGGTGCACGTGGACGGCGAGCACGTGCCCATGATGTTGGTCGGCCGAGGCAGCGCAGTCGTGCGCGCGCGACTCCAAAACGGCAAGCCAGAGCTGGCGGCGTTCGCGCTCGGGGCGCTCGACCCGGCGCGCTACGGGCTGACCCAAGTCGCGAGCATCGCCTATGCCGGGACGCGCGCCGGCCAGGTGCTGGAAACGTTCGATACTGCTTCGGCCCGCGCCGAGGCACTCCTCTTCCCGTTTCGCGCCCAGGGTGACGTGCTCGGGCAACCGATCGAGGTCCCGACGCAGCTGGCGCTGGGCGAACGGCCCGACCGCTGTAGCGCCGCCGTCGAGGCCGCCACCCCGCGCGTCGTCGCCACGCACCACCCGGGTACCCGCCATCCGGTGATCGTCAGCGACGGCGGCGACTCGGTGCAGAGCTTTCTCACGGCTACCGCGGTGCTCCACGGTACGCCGTCCGCGGCGTGCGTGTCGGCGTTCGAGGCCGAGCCAGTGGCGCCAGAGGGCGGTGTCGTGCCAACCAGCCGCGTGCTGCTGTCGTTCACGGACCTGGCCCACTCCTACGTGTTTCGCGGCAGCGCGCAGGGCGGTGTGGTGCGGGTCGAGTACCACGGGCTGAGCTGCAAGCTCGACCCCAGCGCCGAGATACCGCCCGAGCTCTACCGCGCGCCCGGCGCGCTCGTGCCGCGCGCCCGCTGAGCAGCTAGCCCTCGCCGACGTCCGCCAGCGCCGCGCGCTGCTTGAGCGCGCTCCGGCCGAGCAGCAGCCGGCGCAGGATCAGACCCACGATCAGCAGCGCGTGCCAGGGCCTGATGCCGCTGCGCTCGTCGGCATAGACGGGCCGCACCGTGACCTCGTCCACCCGCAGGCCGTGCTGCGCTAGCAGCAGCAGCAGGTCGTTGGGGTAACCGAAGCGGGGCCACAGCTCGTCGAGCGGTAGGGCGCGCAGCGCCTGCTTGCCGATGGCGGTGTAACCGCACTGGCAGTCGTCGACCTGCAGGCCGCTAGCCCAGCGAGTGAGCGCCGACAGCAATTTGCCAGCCGCACGGCGGCTCCACGGCATGTTGCGCCGTAGCTCGGAGGCGAAGCGATTGCCTTTGACGTAGTCGGCACGGCCTGCCGCCACCGGCCTGACTACCGCTTCGAGATCGTCGGGGTGCATCTGCGCGTCGCCGGCCATCACGGCTACGACGTCGGCGTGCTCGCCGAGCGCGGCCCGATAACCGGTGACGATGCTCGCACCGACGCCCCGATTGGTCTCGTGGCGCAGCACGCGCAGGCGGCTATCGCTGCAGGCTCGGGCCTGGCTGGCCGTGGCGTCGCTGCTGCAATCGTCGACCACGTAGACCGCGTCGACGAAGCCCGGCAGATCACGCAGCGTGCGGCCGATCAGGCGCGCCTCACAGTAGGCGGGGATCACGACCGCTACG
>DATDEV010000597.1:0-3602 GCA_036522995.1 Polyangiaceae bacterium | reverse complement strand
CTGGCGCAACCACCTGCGCGCAGGCGACCGCGTGCTCGTGATCGATATCGGTGGCGGCACCACGGACTTTTCGCTTATCGACGCGGTCGAGCACGACGGCTCGCTCGGGCTGCAGCGCGTGGCGGTCGGCGATCACATCCTGCTCGGCGGCGACAATATGGACCTCGCGCTCGCTCACGTGGTGGCGCAAGAGCTGGCCACGCAGGGCAAGCAGCTGGACCGTTTTCAGCTCAGCGCGCTGTCTTATGCCTGCCGCAGCGCCAAGGAGCAGCTGCTCAGCGACGACGCGCTGGAGCAAGTGGCGGTGGTGCTGCCCAGCCGTGGCTCACAGCTCCTGGGCGGAACCATTCGCGGAGAGCTGCGGCGCGAGCAAGTTCGGCAATACCTGCTGGAAGGCTTCTTCCCCCGCGCCGCCAGCACGGACGCGCCGCGGGCGCGTCCGCGCGCTGGTCTCACGCAAATCGGTCTGCCCTACGCCAGCGATGCTGCCATCACCAAGCACCTGGCGGCGTTCCTGCAGCGTCACGCCCTCGGCCCGAACGCTCCGGCCGGCGCGGCTCGCGCGCCCACGGCAGTGCTGTTCAACGGCGGGGTGCTGAAGGCCGTGCCGCTGCGCTCGCGTCTACTGGAGACGCTGAATGGTTGGCTCTCCGAGGCGGGGGCGCCCGCGGTGCGGCTGCTGCCAGGCGAAGACCTGGATCTGGCGGTCGCGCGCGGCGCCGCCTACTACGGCCTGGTGCGCCAGGGTCGCGGCCTGCGCATTCGCGGTGGCACGGCGCGCGCCTACTACGTCGGCATCGAGAGCCCGATGCCGGCCCTGCCCGGCCTCGAGCCGCCCGTTTCTGCGCTATGCGTCGCTCCCTTCGGCATGGAAGAAGGGACGCAGGCCGAGCTGCCCCCGCAGGAGCTGTTCGTCGTGGTCGGCGAGCCCGTGACGTTTCGTTTCTTTGGCTCCAGCACGCGGCGCGGAGACGCGCCGGGCACGGTGCTCGACCACTTTCGGCCCGGAGAGCTGGAGGAGCTGCCGCTCATCGAGCTCACGCTGCCGCCTGCCGGGCGAGCACCCGGCGACGTCGTGGCGGTGCAATTGCAGGCGTCCATCACCGCCATCGGTACGCTGAAGCTGGAGGCCATTGCGCTGCAGCCGCTCACGACCGACGAGCGCTGGCAGATCGAGCTGAGCGTCCGGCACGCGGCGCCGACCGGAGGCTGAGCGTGGCCGCTTATCACGTCGGTATCGATCTCGGCACGACCCACACCGTCGTGGCCTTCGCCCCGGCAGGCAGCAGCAGCGACGGCCAGGTGTTGCCCGTGCCGCAGCTGGTGAGCGCGCACGAGCTCGAAGCCCTGCGCCTGCTACCTTCCTTTTTGTACGCGCCCGCGCCAGGTGAAGACGTGGCCGACCCCTGGCAGGAGCTGCCGTGGCTGGTGGGTCAGTACGCGCGCCAGCGCGGGCAAGAGGTGAGCGAGCGCCTCGTGGCGTCTGCCAAGAGCTGGCTCAGCCACGCTGGCGTGGCGCGGCGCGATGCGGTATTGCCGTGGGGCGCCAGCGCGGCTGAAACGCCGAAAATATCGCCGGTGGAGGCCAGCCGGCGCCTGCTTTCGCACGTCAAGCGCAGCTGGGACGAGGCATTCCCGGAGCAGCCGCTGGCCGAGCAACGCGTGGTGCTCACGGTGCCGGCGTCTTTCGACGAGGTGGCGCGCGAGCTCACGGTCGAAGCTGCCACGCAGGCGGGCCTCAGCGTGCGCTTGCTGGAGGAACCTCAGGCGGCTTTCTACGACCTGATCGCGGCCGAGCGTCGCGCTTCGGTCGAAGCGCTGCTCACGAGCGAGCAAGCCAGCGTCACGATCCTGGTCTGCGACGTGGGTGGCGGTACCACCGACCTGACCTTGATCGCGGCTCGCCGCTCGTCCGAAGGCAAGCTCGAGCTCGAGCGCGTGGCGGTGGGAAGGCACTTGCTGCTCGGCGGCGACAACATCGATCTGGCGCTGGCGCAGCTGTGCGAGCAGCGCCTGCTGCCCGGCGAGCGGCTGGATGCCATGCGCTTCAGCCGCCTGCTGCTCGCCTGCCGCACCGCCAAGGAGCAGCTCTTGGCTCGCGATGCGCCGGACTCGGTCGCCATCCGGGTGGCGCGGCTCGGCTCCGCGCTGGTGGGTGGCACACTGGCCACCGAGCTGGAGCGGGTCGAGGTCGAAAATCTGGTGTTTGGGGGATTTTTGCCGCTGGCGACTCGCGGCGAGCCCGCGCCGCGCCCGCGCGCCGGCCTGGTCGCCTTCGGCCTGCCCTATGAGCGCGATCCGGCCATCTCGCGCCACGTGGTGCAGTTTCTGGAGCGCCACGCCAGCTCCGGCGTCGACGCGCTGCTGCTCAACGGTGGACTGTTTCACGCTCCGCGTGCCGCCGAGCGTGTGCGCGAGGTGGTGGCGGCCTTCGGCGGTCGCGACGTGACGCTCTTGCCCTTTCCGGATCCGGATCTGTCCGTGGCGCGCGGCGCCGTGGCTTACGGCCGCTCGCTGGAAGGTGACGGCGTTCGGATCGGCGGCGGCACGCCGCGCGGGTTCTACGTTTCGGTCGACGAGCGCGCCGCCCGGCGCGCGCTGTGCGTGGTGCCGAAGGGCGCCCGCGAAGGGCAGCGCTACCGGGCGCGCTCCGGCGGCTTGTGGTTGCGCGTGGGGCAACCCGTGCGACTCGAGCTGTACACGTCGGACAGCGCGAGCCACGAGCCGGGGGCGCTGGTGTCGCTCGACGATGACTTCGCGGCGCTGCCGCCCGTGACCACGCTGTTCAGCCACGCGCAGGGGGAGCCCAACGAGCAAACCGATCTGGAGGTGGCGCTGGAAGGCGAGCTGAGCGCGGTCGGCACGGTGGACCTCGCCTGCGTCGAGCTCCAGCCCGCGGCCGAGCGCGCGCCGCGCCGTTTTCGACTGGCTTTCGATCTGCGCGGCAGCGACAGCGCGCTCAAATCTGCGCCGCCAGCAGCCGCGCTGCCTTCACGCCCACCGCCGCCGCGAGCGGCCGAAGCGCTGGAGGCGATCCGGCGCGTGTTCGGGGAAGGTCGCGCCGACGTGCACGAGCGCGAGAGCCGCGAATTGCCGCGCGAGCTCGAGCGCCTGCTGGGCGAACGTCGCACTTGGACGCTGGAAACGAATCGGCTTTTGTTCGATGTGCTGGCCGAGGGCCGCGCTGCTCGCCGCCGCTCCGAGGACCACGAGCGCGTGTTCTGGATGCTCGCCGGCTACTGCCTGCGACCCGGTTTCGGTGCCCCGCTCGACGACGACCGTCTTGCGCAGCTGGTGCCGCTGTTCGAAGCCGGTCTCGGCGCCGCCGCCAAGGCGCGCAGCTGGCAGCAGTTCTGGATCGCCTGGCGCCGCGTCGTGGCGGGGCTGCGCGAGCAGACCCAAGTGCGGCTAGTGGGCTTGCTGGAGCCGTTCTGGGCGCCGAGCGAGCTGAAGCTGAAGCGCAGCAAGAGCCTGAAGCCGGCCGAGCCAACTCACGAGATGCTCGAGCTGCTGGCATCGCTCGAGCGCGTACCCGCCGAACGTCGCAAGCAGCTTGGCGATTGGTTGATCGAGCGCACGTTCCAGCGCCACGACCCGAAGCT
>DATDEV010000596.1:0-3028 GCA_036522995.1 Polyangiaceae bacterium | reverse complement strand
GGTGAGCGCGGGCGTGCGGGCGATCGCGATTATTCGTGCAGCACCCGTACCCAGCCTGATTATCGGCTCGGGTGCGGCGGCAAGCTGACGGAAACCTTCCGCCGCGCTAAGCCCCCGCACCTTCTCGGTCCGGGGGCTTTTCTGCTTTGTACTTCCCGTAACCCACGCTCACGCTCTCAGAAAACGACGTTCCCATGGCAGACTTCAGCTCCCCGCACGACGCTCGACCCTTCGTCGAGGTCTACGACACCACGCTTCGCGACGGCTCGCAGCGTGAGGGCATTTCGTACACGCTGGAAGACAAGCTGCGCATCGCCGATCGGCTCGACAGCTGGGGTGTCGCGTACATCGAGGGCGGCTGGCCGGGCTCCAACCCCAAGGACATGGAGTTCTTCGAGCGAGGCCGCGCTCGGACGTGGAAGCACGCCAAGCTGTCGGCTTTCGGCATGACTCGGCGCGCCAACATCAGCGCCGACCAGGACAAGAACCTACTGGCGCTGCTGGCCGCCGGCACACCGGCGTGCACGGTGGTGGGCAAGACGTCGGTCTTGCACGTGACCGAAGTGGTGCGCACCACGCTCGAAGAGAACCTGAAGATGATCGAGGAGTCGGTCGCCTTCCTGCGCGCCGCCGGACGAGAGGTCATCTACGACGCCGAGCATTTCTTCGACGGCTACAAGCTCGACGCCGGCTACGCGCTCGAGACCTTGCGCGCAGCCAAGCGCGGTGGCGCCCAGGTCTTGGTGCTGTGCGAGACCAACGGCGGCGGCTTGCCCTGGGACGTGCAGCGCGTGGTGAGCGAGGTAGCGACCGAGCTCGATCATCCGCTCGGCATCCACGCGCACGACGACACCGGCTGCGGCGTGGCCAACAGCCTGGCCGCAATCTCGGGCGGCGCGCGCCACGTGCAGGGCACCATCAACGGCTTCGGCGAGCGCTGCGGCAACGCGAACCTGTCGGTGATCGTGCCCAACCTGGAGCTCAAGCTGGGCTACCGCTCGCTGCCGCCCGGCAAGCTACCAGAGGTGACCGAGCTCTCGCGCTTCGTGGCCGACGTGGCCAACGTGACGCACGACGCGCACATGGCCTACGTCGGGCGCAGCGCCTTCGCGCACAAGGGCGGCATCCACGTGGCGGCCATGCGCCGTCACGTCGATTCGTACCAGCACATCTCGCCCGAGCACGTGGGCAACGTGATGCGGGTGGTGGTGAGCGAGCTGAGTGGCCGCGGCTCGGTGCTGTCGAAGGCCGAGGAGCTGGGTCTGACCATCGGCGAGGGTGCCGAGGTGCAGACGCTCAACGAGATCAAGGAAGCGGAGGCGCGAGGGCTCTCGTTCGAGAGCGCCGAGGCGTCGGTGGCGCTCTTGCTGCTGCGCAAGGCGCCGGGCTACGTGCCGTTGTTCGAGCTGATCGACTACGAGGCGCAGGTGGGCCAGCGCCAGGGTGCCCAGATGTACGCCGAAGGCATCGTCAAGGTGAAGGTCGGCTCGCAGCTCTTGCACACCGTGGCCGACGGCAATGGCCCGGTCAGCGCCCTCGACGCCGCGCTGCGCAAGGCCCTCGCGCCCATGTACCCGGCCATGGAACACATGCGCCTCGCGGACTACAAAGTGCGTATCCTGGACGGAACCGACGGCACCTCGGCCATCACCCGCGTGCTGATCGATACGCGCGACGAGCACGGCTCGTGGAGTACCGTCGGCGCCTCGCCGAACATCATCGAAGCCTCGATGATGGCCCTGGTCGACTCGATCGAATACGGCCTGGTCAAGAGCGGCGTGTCCCTGGCGACCGGCCCCAGCAGCCGCCCCGGCGCCGACCGCCCTGCCCCGGGCCCCCTACCCGCCCGCTCGAACAACTAAATCCCTTCTCCGACCTTCCCCCCTTCCATCCTTCCTGTTGATTCCTCTCCCCTCCCGGAGCACGCAGCAGCCATGAAAGCCAAGATTGTCGTACTCGCCGGCGACGGCGTCGGACCCGAGGTCGTTGCCGAAGCGCGCAAGGTGCTCGAGGCGGTCGCCAAGCAGAAGGCTCACGAGTTCTCGTTCGAGAATCAGCTGATCGGTGGCATCGCCATCGACGAGACCGGTGATCCGCTGCCGCCCGCCACGCTGGCTGCTTGCCGCGGCGCAGACGCGGTGCTGCTGGGCGCCGTGGGCGGCCCGAAGTGGGATGATCCGAACGCCAAGACCAGGCCGGAGAAGGGCCTGCTGGCGATCCGCAAAGGCCTGGGGCTCTACGCCAACCTGCGCCCGGTCAAGAGCTACCCCGAGCTGATCGGCTCGTCGCCGCTCAAGCCGGAGCGCGTGTCGGGCGTGAACATGCTGCTGGTGCGCGAGCTCACCGGCGGCCTGTATTTCGGCAAACAGTACCGAGAGAAGCAGGCCGACGGCAGCACCAAGGTGGTCGACACGCTCGAGTACACCGACAAGGAAATCGAGCGAGTTTGCCGGCTGGCCTTTGGCCTGGCGCGGGGTCGCGGCAAGAAGCTCACGTCGGTCGATAAGGCCAACGTGCTCGAGTCCTCGCGCGTGTGGCGCCAGGTAGCGGTCGAGCTGGGCAAGGAATTCAGCGACGTCACGCTCGAGCATCAGCTGGTGGACAGCTGCGCCATGCGCCTGGTCACCGCACCCGGTAGCTTCGACGTGATCGTCACCGAAAACATGTTCGGCGACATCCTGTCGGACGAAGCCGCCGTGCTCACCGGCTCGCTGGGCATGCTGCCCAGCGCCTCGCTCGGCGAAGGCAAGCTCGGCCTGTACGAGCCGATCCACGGCTCGGCGCCCGACATCGCCGGCAAGGGCATCTGCAATCCGCTCGGTACCATCCTGAGCGTGGCCATGCTGCTTCGTCACAGCCTTGGCCTCGAAGCAGAAGCCCAGCAGGTCGAGCGTGCTGTGGAAGCGGCCCTCGCTTCCGGCGCCCGCACCAAGGACCTGGCCCCGGGCGCAGAAAAGCCCCTCTCCACCTCCGCCATGGGCGACGCGGTGGTTGCGGCTCTGTAAAAATTACGAAGCTACGGCCTGAC
>DATDEV010000595.1:0-6071 GCA_036522995.1 Polyangiaceae bacterium | reverse complement strand
CCGAGCTGCTGGCTGACGCGGCACGCGTGCTGCAGCAGCTCGTGCCGATCGAGCGCGAAGTATCGGAGAGTGGGGGTCGCTCCTTCCTGGCCCGCATGCTGCCGTATCGCACGACGGAAGACCGCATTGCCGGCGTCGTGCTCACGTTCGTGGACATCAGCGAACGCCTGCTGGCCAAAGCAGCCGCGCTGCAGGCGACGCAAGAGCTCGAGCAACGGGTTCAGCAGCGCACGGCCCAGCTGGACGTCGTGATCGAGGCGCTTCGCTCCGAGGTGACCAAGCATCAAGCGGTCGAGCGGGCGAGGCAGACGCTGCAACGCTTGCTGATCTCCGCGCAGGAGGAGGAGCGAGGCCGGATGTCGCGCGAGCTTCACGACGAAGTGGGGCAACAGATCAGCGCGCTGCTCTTGGCCATGAAAGCCATCGAGCTGGCCGAGCCGAGTGAAGTGCTGTCGGGAAAGCTAGCCGAGCTTCGCGCTGCCGCCGAACGAGTAGGCCAGGAGATTCACCAGTTGGCCTTTCAGTTGCGGCCGCTGGCGCTCGACGAGCTGGGCCTCGCCCGCGCCTTGACCGGGTTCGTGGAAACGTGGTTGGCCAGGACCGGCGTGCACGTCGAGCTGGTGACGGCCGGGATCGACGAGCAGCGCTTGCCTGCCGAGATCGAGACGACCATCTATCGAGTCGTTCAGGAGGCCATGAACAACGTGTACCGACACGCAGCGGCAACCAGCGTCAGCGTCAGTGTGGCGCGACGCGGCAATCAGATCGTGACGATCGTGGAGGACGATGGTCGAGGCTTCGACACCAGCGCGCTCTCCCAGAACGGCGAGGGCTCCCACAAGATCGGCATCGTCGGTATGCGAGAGCGTGCGGAGCTCGTCGATGGGGAGCTCGCGGTCGAATCGACGCCGGGGATCGGGACGACGGTGCGACTCAAGCTGCCCCTTCCGTGATGTGGCAAGCGTACTTTGGCGACATCGAGCGACGCTGCGCGCCCAGTCCCGGAGGACGACGCGCAGCTACTGGAGCGCCCTATCGAATAGGTCAGCGTTTTTTTGCCTCGCAGATCAGGTTGAAGGGCGTCTGGACGACGCCCTGAAAGTGGCCGAAGCCGGCCTTGCGAAAGACCTCCGCCAGGCGCGCCTCGCCGGCTTGCGCACCCAGCACCAGGGTGCCGCCTTCCGAGATGGCGTGCGCGCAGCAGATGGTGGTCGAGGCGGAGTAGTAGATGCGCGAGACCGGCGACAGGTTGTCCTCCACGCGATCGCGCGCGAACGGCTCGACCAGCATCACGCTGCCATCGTCCGCCAGCGCGTCGCTCGCGTAGCGCACGGCGGCGATGGGGTCGCCGAGGTCGTGCAGGCAGTCGAAGAAGGTAATGAGGCCGTAGCGCCGGGCAGGATAGCTGGTGGCCTGGGCTACCTCGAATCGAACGCGGTCGGCGATGCCCGCCTGGGCTGCTTGCGCGCGCGCCTCGAGAATCGAAGGCAGATGCGCGTCGAAGCCGAAGAAACGCGAGTTCGGAAACGCCTTGGCCATGAGCAGGGTGGAGTGGCCGTAGCCACAGCCGACGTCGGCGACGTCGATGCCCGAGCGCAGCCGCTCGACCACGCCGTCGAGCGCCGGCAGCCACTCCTGCACCAAGCTGGCGCGATAGCCGTTGCGGTAAAACGCGGCCGAGCCACAATGCAGCCGACCGCTGTGCTCGCCCCATGCCACGCCTTTGCCGGTTCGGAAGGCCTCGATGGTCTTGTCCTCGTCGAGCCACATCGAGGCTGGCACGTTCCAGGCGTGGGGCATGAAGTAGGGGCTCTCTTCGTCTGCCAGGAGCAGCGCCTGCTCGGTCGTCAGCTCGTAGGTGTCGCTGACCGCGTGGTAGTCGACGTAGCCGCCGGCCGCCTGGGCGTTGAGCCATTCGCGCACATAGCGCTCGGCGCAGCGGGCGCGCTGGGCGAGCTCCTTGGAGCTGAGCGGACCAGCGCCGGCCAGGCTCTTGTACAGGCCCAACTTGTGCCCGACACTGATCAGGACGCCGCCATAGGCGGCCGAAATGTCGCTGATGGCGAGGTTGATGAGATTACCTAGTTTTGCGGTATCGAGAGCGGAACCGTCCATGACTCGTACTTCCTTTTCTGCCGGGCGCGGTAGGGCGCGCGGGATGAAGGGAGTATCGGCAGCGCCGCGACTTTCGGTCAGTGGCGGGGCGGCCCAAGATCGGTCCGATCGTGCCAAACTAGGTGCTTCATGACCGGAAAACGCAGCCTGCCGTCTTCGCGGGCGGGGGGGCGCCACGTGAGCCTGGTGGGCTTTCCGGACACCGTGGCCTCCACACTCTACGGCATCTACGACGTGATGAACGCGTTCTCGTTGGTAGACCTGTTCCAAAACGTGGCGCAAGCTCCGTTCCAAGTCGAGATCGTCGGTGAGCAAGCGGGGCCGCTCGTCCTCGCGAATGGCGTACCGATCGAGGTGCAGCGCTCGATCGACGAGCTGGACGCGACCGACATCGTGATCGTTCCGTCGATCATTCTGCGCGGTGGCGAATGGCAGAAGGAGCGCTACCCCAAGCTCGTTGGTTGGCTGCGCAAGGTGCACGCGCAAGGCGCAATTCTATGCTCGGCGTGCTCCGGTGTCTTCCTGCTCGGGGAGACAGGGCTTTTCGACGGCAAGGATGCCGCCGTTCATTTCGGCTATGTGCGTGGCCTGACGGACGCCTACCCGTCGGTCAAGGTGCACTCGGAGCGAGTGCTCGTGATCTCGGGCAGCCGTGACGACTTGGTGACCTCCGGCGCATCGACCACGTGGCACGACATGGTGCTGTACCTGATTGCACGCTACGCCGGCGCTACCTCGGCTCAAGAAGTCGCGCGCTTTTTCGCGCTGCAGTGGCACCAGGAGGGGCTCACGCCCTATATCGTCTTCGAGGGCAAGAGCGATCACGGTGACGGCGAGATAGCCAGCGCTCAGCATTGGCTACGCGAGCGCTTTGCGCTGGCCAATCCCGTGGAAGAGGTCGTCAAGCGCTCCAAGCTGGCAGAGCGCACCTTCAAGCGACGCTTCCTGGCCGCAACGGGTCTAACCCCCATCAATTACGTGCAACGCCTGCGCATCGAAGATGCCAAACGACGCCTGGAGCGCACCGACGCCTCCGTGGAAGAGATCAGCTGGCGCGTCGGCTACGAGGACGCAGCCTTCTTCCGTCGCCTCTTTCGGCGCACCACCGGTCTCGCCCCCGGCGCTTACCGCAAGCGCTTCTGCATCCCCGAGTTCGCGCGCCCGCGCCCAGCTCGCTCCGCGAAGGGCAGGCGCGCAGCGGAGTGATTGCGCGTCAAGCGCCTTGACGCTGGCTGCTGCCCCGGCTGCGGCTCGGACGCTTGGCGCTCTTGCGCTGGCTCGGCACCTTGCCGCCGGCGCGGCGTGCTTCGGAGAGCCCGATCGCGATGGCCTGCTTGCGGTTGGTGACCTTCTTGCCAGAGCCACCGGAGCGGAGCGTGCCGCTCTTCATTTCGTGCATGGCGCGCTCCACCTTCTCACTGGCCTTGGCCCCGTAGCGGCGTGGGCCGGCCTTTTTGCGCGTCGATGTTTTCGAGGTTTTGCGGGTAGCCATGCCGTCGTTCGAGCAATCGTCGTGCCACCAATCATGCTCGTCGCCGGAGGCCTCGCCCATTCCATTGCACCCAGGCGGTGCGGGGTTCTTCCGTGACTCGCGCGAGCGTTGGGGGTGGCTCGTGCACGGGTAGTCCGTGGAGAACGCGCCGCAGATTGAGCGCGTCGAATGGAGCCCGCACTTTGACGTCGTTGTCGAAGTAAACATAGACGTCCAAACCGCGGCTCAGCCACGCTCGCGCCCGCGCAGCCCAGGCGCCGAGCTCGTCCGAGTCGTAGCCGCTGACGTAAAGGCGTTCGGAACCGTGCAAGCGCACGTACGCAAATTCGGCCGTTACCTCGTCGATCGTGGGATAGAGGCCCGCCGAATCGGCGACGCAGATCGCCACACCGTGACGCTGCAGTAGCTGCAAGAACTGCTCGTGGACGAAGCTCGGATGGCGTACCTCGATGGTGTGCTGCACGGGTCGATTCGGCTCCTGGGCATCGACGGCGGCCCTGCCAATCAGTCGCTGATCATGGCGCCGCGCCAGTCGTTCGACGCCGGCCAGGTCGTACGGCAAGAGCTCGAGAAAGCGTTCCAGGCGGTCGGCATCGAAGCTCAGGCGCGGTGGCAGCTGCCACAGGATTGGCCCCAGCTTTTCACGCAAATTGAGTAGGCCCGAGGCGAAGAAGTTGGCGAGCGCCGTGTCCACGTCGCGCAGCTGCTTGAGGTGCGTGATGAAGCGCCCCCCTTTGACCGAAAACACGAAGTCGGCGGGAGTCGCCTGGTACCAGGCGGCGTAGCTGCTCGGGCGCTGCAGCGAGTAGAAGGAGCCGTTGAGCTCGATGCTCCCGAAGACTCGGCTTGCAAAGGCTAGCTCTGCGGCATGCTTCAAGTGTGGCGGGTAGAAGACGCCGCGCCAGGGCGGATAGGTCCAGCCCGAGATGCCGACGCGGACTCGTGGTGGTCGCTTCAGCGGCATGTGGCGAGCAACTTACGAGCGGCGTGCTCGCCGCTGCCGAGGGCGCCTGCGACCGTGGCTGGATAGCGGAGATCCAGCGCTTCGCCTGCGAAGAACAGCGTGCCTTCGCACGGCTCGCGCAGCGCGCGCGCCGGATCGGTCGCGCCGGGACGCACGTAGCTGTAGGCGCCTCGTACCAAAGGGTCGCGGTTGAAGTCGTGAGTATGCGCACCGAGCAAGCGGTCCTTGCAGTCGAGGAAGCTGTGCTGGGTCGCCTGGGCGAGCGAGCGCAGCGCCGCGTCTACCCGACTTGTCTCGTCGAGCGCCGACAGCTCGAACGCCAGCGGGCCACCGGCCCAGGCGGTCAGCTGCTCCTGGCCCCCACTGACCTGGCGCCAGAAAGTCGCAAAGGGCGCGTCGGCCACGTGAACGAAGGTAGGCGTGTGTCCCGCGACGGATCCCAGCCAGGGCGCCTGCTCGAAGCGCAGCACCAAGCGCGTCACGTACCCCATGCCCAGGCCTGGCAGCGCGCTGGCGAACGCCTCCGGCACGGGGCGAAACTCGATGCCACCTTCACTCGGCGGTGAGCGCAAGACCCCGACCGAGGTCGTCACGACGCAGCCGCGAGCTACCACGCGCAGCTCGTCTGACTCGCTTGCAGCATCGGCGCTGACCGTCACCGAGCCCGCTCGCCATTCGATTCGGCGCACTCGGGCCTGGAGCAAGAGCTGGCAGCTGCTGGCGTGCAGGTCGCGCTCGATGGCGTGCAGCAGCGCGTCGTAGCCGGCGGAGGCTCGGTACTGTTGGAAGTCGTCGGCGCTCGAGGTCGCGTCGTCGGCGATGGCTCGCGCGCTGACGTCGTCGAGCGGAGCGGCGTGGTAGCCTTCGACAAGCATTTGCACCAGCTCGCTGTCCGACGGCGCGAGCTTCCGGCGCCCGAGGTAGTCGCGTACCGACTCGCTGCCGGGTGCATCCCGCGCGTCGCGCATCGCCGCCGCAAACTTGCTCCAGGTATCGGGCATCAACTGCGGCGGGGTTCCGCTGCGGACGCGGTGCTCGGGGACTCGCAGCAGCTCGAGCTCGTCGAAGGCCAAGCTGGGCGCCGGCCGACCATGGACGAACTCGGCGCCCAGCTCGATCGGTAGCTGCCACTCCGGCACTCGCAAGGTGCGAATGCGTCCACCGAGCTGCTGCGCTGCTTCCACGACCACGCACGAAAGCCCGTGTTTGGTCAGCAGGCGCGCCGCCGAGAGGCCCGCGGCACCACCGCCTATGATCACGACCTCGGTCTCGATGTCCATGGCAGTCCCGGTGTGACATTGCAAGTTGTTGGCCAAACGGCCTAGGAGCGGACTCGGAGCAGGATGCTCCCGAAACGCCTCGGCATTCTCGACACGTGTGTAGCCCCGTGGGTCTGCGGGCGAGTCAGTGAAACGCCAGCGAGCTCGTCGATTCGGAAATGTCGGCGCACGATGCGAGCGCCATCTGGGCCAGCGCCTGCTCGGTCAATGCTGGGGAGTT
>DATDEV010000594.1:0-6785 GCA_036522995.1 Polyangiaceae bacterium | reverse complement strand
TGGCGGTCTGTCTCGTGGTGTGTGGGGCCCCAGCCCCACACACGGGGGACTGGTGCAATCCTGGAAGCCATCGCGTCCGGGCCGCAGCCAGACTACTCTGGAGGGGCCATGTTGGCGTCGTCAGGGCAGGGCAACGCCGCGGGCCGTGCGGACTCGCTCGAGCAGCTCCAGTCGGTCTTCGAGCACCTGGCCGACGGGGTGTTTCTGGCGCAAGTGACAGCTGGGCCAGAGCTGGTGGTCGAGGCCATCAATCGACAGATGGCTGCCTGGCTCCGTGTTTCGCAGGCGGCGGCGCAGGGCCGTCGCCTGAGCGAGCTGGTCCCGGCGGCTGACGCGGTGCGCATCGCTGAGATTTGCCAGCGCTGCATCGAGACCGGCGCGACGCAGCGCTACGAAGAGACGTCGCAGGCGCCGCAGTTCGACACCACCCTGCAGACCACGCTGATCCCGATCTCCGACGAAGCGGGCAAGGTGCGGCGCGTGGTGGGGGTGGCGCGCGACATCAGCGAGCAAAAGCGGGCGGCACGCCAGCTGGTCGAGTCGCAAGACATGTTCGCCAGCGCCTTTCGACATGGGCCGTACGCACTGCTGATCGTGCGCGTCGCGGACGGTCAGTACGTCGACGTGAACGCGGCCTTCGAGCAGGTCTTCGAGTGCGAGCGCGAGCAGGTGATCGGTGGCAGCTCCGCGGAGCTGCAGCTGTGGCCCGATCGCCGCGAGCGGCAGCGACTGGTGGACGCCATTCGTGCGGGGGGCACGGTGCGTGATTTCTCGGCCCATTTGCGCACTTTTCGCGGCAATTCGCGCGACGTGCTGATCTCGGGGGATCAGATCGTATTGGGCGGTGAGGCGCACATCATCGCCACCGTGCGCGACGTGACCAAGAATCTGGCGACGGAGCGCTCCAGGGTCGAGCTCGAAGCGCAGCTGCGTCAAGCCCAGAAGCTGGAAGCGCTCGGCACGTTGGCCGGCGGTATCGCTCACGACTTCAACAACATTTTGGGCGCCATGGTGGCGTTCATCGATCTGATCCGCCTCGACGTGAACGAGCCCACGACGGTGCTCGACTACGTCGCCGAGCTCAAGAGCGCCTCGCACCGCGCGCGCGATCTGGTGCAGCAGATTCTGACCTTCAGTCGCGTGCAGAAGCCCACGCGCAGCGTGATTCAGGTCGAGCACGCGGTGCGGGACGCGATCAAGCTACTGCGCTCGTCCTTGCCTAGCTCGCTGGCGATCCTGTCGAGCTTCGACTGCGAGGCGCCGTCGGTGCTGGGCGACGCCTCGCAGCTGCACCAAATCGTGATGAACCTGGGCACCAACGCCGCGCATGCCATGCGTGAGCGCGGCGGTGAGCTGCGCGTTCTGGTCGACCTGGTCCACGTCGACCTCGAGCTGGCGCGCCGGCGCCCCGATCTGCGGCCCGGGCGCTATGCCCGGCTGCAGGTGCACGACAGTGGCCACGGCATGGACGAGCCCACGCTCAAGCGGATTTTCGAGCCGTTTTTTACGACCAAGAAGCAGGGCGAGGGCACCGGGCTGGGCCTGGCGGTGGTGCACGGCATCGTGCGCGATCACGACGGCGCGATCCGCGTCGACAGCCAGGTGGGGCGCGGCACGCTGGTCGAGATTCACCTGCCCGAGCACCTGGGCGAGCGTCATGTGATCCCCAGTCGTCCGGAGACGCTGCCGCGCGGGCACGGCGAACGCATCCTGGTGGTAGACGACGAGGAGGTGCTGTGCAGCTCGCTCACCCAGTTGCTGAACCGGCTCGGTTACGAGGTGTTGGCGTGCACCAACCCGGAGGAGGCACTGGCGTTGTTCCGCGCCGATCCGACGGCCTTCGCGCTGGTGCTCACGGACCTGACCATGCCGGGCATGACCGGGCTGGAGCTGTCTCAGCGCATCCTCACGCAGGCACCCAGCGCGCGCGTGGTGCTGATGAGTGGCTTCAGCGGCAGCTGGACGCCCGACACCGTGCGCGCGTTGGGACTACTCGACATGCTGGTCAAGCCGCTCAGCGCCGCGACGCTGGCAGCAGGCGTCGCCCAAGCCATCGCCACACCCCGCTGATCGGCACTGCAACGCTTGCGTGCGCCACCGCGCGGATCCCAGATTTCACAGGGAGATCGGGAGATCGGGAGTCGTGCGAGGGTTTGGGGGCACAGCGACGATGCGGCAATGGCGTTGCTGTATTTCCTCGCGCCGTACAGAGCGATACGCACCTCACGCAGCGACGCACGCGCTCAATCGAAGCTGCGCCCAAACTTCTCGCTCGCAGACCTCCCGATCTCCCGATCTCCCTGTGAATTCTCGCAGGTTTTCGCGATGTGAGACCAGGACGGAAGCAGCCCCAGGCCTGCCTTATGGCGCGGCCTGGGGCCGTACGGAGGTTTCTGCGAGGCGCAGCTGCAGCTTGGCAGCCCCAAGCGGCGTTAGCGCTGGATGCGCGCGGAGCCGCCCTTGGCGAAGGCGCGGACCTGCTCTGCGGTGGCCATGGTGGTGTCGCCCGGGAAGGTGGTGAGCAGGGCACCGTGGGCCCAGCCCAGGTTCACGGACTCCTGCGGCTCTTCGCCGCTGAGCAGGCCGTAGATGAGACCCGCGGCGAAGCCGTCGCCGCCGCCGACGCGGTCGAGCACATCCAGCTGACAGGTGGGAGACATGTACGTTTGGCCGTTCATCCAGGCCACGGCGCCCCAGGTGTGGCGATTGGTGGTGTGCACCTCGCGCAGCGTGGTCGCGACCACCTTCACGTGCGAGTGCTTGGCCACCACCTTGTCGATCATGGAGAAGAACGCGCTCGGGTCGAGCTTGGACTGGGCGTGTACGTCCTGGCCGGTGATGCCGATGCCCTTTTGCAGGTCTTCTTCGTTGCCGACCAGCACGTCCACGTGCTCGACGATGCGGCCGATCACTTCGACTGCCTTCTGCTGACCGCCCCACACGTTCCACAGCTTTTCGCGGAAGTTGAGGTCGAAGCTGGTGACGGCTCCTGCCTTGCGCGCGGCCTTCATGCCTTCGATGATCAGCTCGCCGGTGCCCTCGGAGAGCGCCGCGAAGATGCCGCCGCTGTGGAACCAGCGCACGCCGCCAGCGAACACCTGGCTCCAGTCCACGTCACCCGGCTTCATCAGCGATGCGGCTTCGTTGGAACGATTGTAGAACACGACCGGAGCGCGCACCCCGTGGCCGCGATCGCTGTACACGGCGGCCAGATTGGGACCGTTGACGCCGTTGTGCTTGAAGCGCTTGTAGAAAGGTCGCACGCCCATGGCTCGCACGCGCTCCGAAACGAGCTCGCCGATCGGGTAGTCGACCATCGCGCTCACGAGGCCGGCGTTCATGTAGAAGGCATCAGCCAGGTTGGCCGCGACGTTGAACTCGCCGCCGCTGACGTGGATGTGGCAGTCGGTCGCCTTGCGGAACGGCACGATGCCCGGATCGATGCGGTGAACCAGCGCCCCGAGCGAGACGATGTCCAGTGCTCCGTCAGGACGGATATTCAAGCCATGAGCCATTGTTCGTGTCTTTCCTCTGTAGTCGGGGCGTGTGGGCAGCGGGGCCGCTTTCACCCATGGTGCAGCGAGATACGACTTCCTGGCCAGCCGATCAACGGGTTTTCGCAAGCGAGCGCCGCCGCGCCTCAGCGCCGCGGCGGCCGCGGCACGTAGGGCGGGGCGGTGGCAGTCCGGGCGTCCTCGGGCCAAGGATGGCGCGGGTACTTGCGCATCAGCTCGCGGCGCACGGCGGGATAGTGGCGCTCCCAAAAGCCGAGCAGATCGCTGGTGACCTGCTGAGCCCGGCCGTTCGGGGCCAAGAGGTGCAGCGTGAGCGGTAGCTTGCCGCGGCAGATGCGCGGCGTCTCACGCATGCCGAAGAAATCTTGCAGGCGCGACTCGAGCCATGGCGGCTTGCCCGGGTCGTAATGAATTTCGGCTCGCCTGCCGCCGGGCAGCTGAAAGGCCTTGGGCGTCTCGCTGGCGAGCAGTCGCTGCGCCGTCGTGCTCAGCGCTTGCTCGAGCTCCAGGGCGGGGTCGAGCTCGCGCAGCTCTGCGAAGCTGACGCGGCCCTCGCAAAGTCCGCGCCCTCCCTCGGCGCCCAGCTCGGCCTGCAGCTCCGGCAGCTCCAGCTCGGGAAAATGCTCGCGCAACAGGCTGAGTCGCGCCACCAGGCTCGCCCAGCCGCTGCTGGCCAGCGAGGTGAACAGGCCGCGCGAGCGGGCCGCCTCGAACAGCAGGCGCGAAGCTTCAGCGGAGGCGGGGGCGACGCCGCGCGTCTCGTCGAGCAGCACGGCGCCGTAGGCCATGCCCTCGCTGCGCTCCACCCGCTCGCTGTCCGCGTTCCAGCTCAGCTCGTCGCGCAGCCGCACGTGCTCGCCGAAGTCGTCGAGCAGCCAATCGGCCTCGATGGCCGTGGCCAGGCGGATGGCGACCTGGGCGCGCCCGCCGCCGCTGCTGCGCTCGTCCGCTGCGACCGCTACCAGCAGCTCGCCCTCGTGCACCACGCTGCTCTCGCCTAGCTTGGCCGAGCCGCCTTCGGCGAAGACGACATCGGGCTGGCCAGGGCGCCTGCGCTTGCCCACGCGGTCGGGAAAGCCGCTCAGGATGGCGCGGCGCGTCGCAGCGTCGATGGCTTCGGGCGCTTCGGGGCGCGGCGCCCGCCGGTCCGCGTCGCGCCTGCCGGCGAGCTTGCGCCGGGTCGTCTCCACCGACTGGACGGTGCGGACGTCGAGCCCCGCGCGCCGCACCCCGTCGGGCCGAAAGTTCACCGCTTCGGCCTCGGCGAAGCGCGACATCAGCTCCAGCACGTCGCACGGGCCGCTCACGCCCAGCTCTGAGCGGCGTCCGGCGCCGAGCTGCAGGCGGGCGTCGCTGCGAATGTCTCGCTCCGAGAGCAGGGCAGCGGCCAGGCAGGCCTCGGCGCCGACGCCGAGCTCTTCGCCGCGCGTCACGATGCGCGCCAGACGCGGGTGCAGGGGCAGCTGCAGCAAGCGGCGACCGTGCGGCGAGATGTCACCTGCGGGAGTCACTGCCGAGAGCCAGCGCAGCAGCTCCTCGGCGTGGGTCAGGGCAGCTTCGGGCGGCGCGGTGAGCCAGCCCAGCTCGCGCGGTCGGGTGATGCCGGCGCCGGCCAGCGCCAGCAGGGCCTCGCTCAGGTCGGCGCGCGCTACCTCGGGCAGCTCGTGCTCGCGGCGTGAATCGAAGTCGCCCTTGGTGTACAGGCGCAGCACCAACCCGGCGCGGGTGCGGCCGGCGCGGCCGGCGCGCTGGATCGCGGCGGCACGGCTGATCTTGGTGGTAGTCAGGGTGGGCAGGCCGCTCCAGGGTGAGTGACTCGCGAGGCGCGCCAGGCCCGAGTCGATCACGGTCGTGACGCCGTCGATGGTGACCGAGGTCTCGGCGACGTTGGTGGAGAGCACCACTTTGCGCCGCGCCGCCGGCTCGACCGCGCGCGCCTGCTCGGCGATCGGCAGATCGCCATGCAGCGGCAAGAGCAAGAGCTGCTGCTCCGCTGCCAGGGGCTCGAGCGCGCTCAGGGCGCGGCGAATTTCGGCCGAGCCGGGCAAGAAGACCAGCACGTCGCCGGCGTCGCGCGCTGTCGCGCTACGCACCGCGCTCACCACCTGCTTGTCGAGCGGCCGCTCGTCGAGGGCAGGCAAGTGCTCGATGGTCAGTGGAAACATGCGTCCCTCGCTGCGCACGCGCCGCGCTCCGAGCAGCTCCGCGACCGGCCCCGCGTCGAGCGTCGCGCTCATCAGACTGAGACCCAGCTCCGGCCGACGCTGCAGTCGCAATCGCTGCAAGAGCAGCAGCAGCAGATCGCTCAGCAGGCTGCGCTCGTGAAACTCGTCCAGCACCACCTGCGTCACGCCGCGCAGCTCCGGATCGGCCAGCAGTCTCCGCAGCAGCACACCCTCGGTCACGTAACGGATGCGCGTGCGCGGGCCGCCCACTTCTTCGAAGCGCACGCTGTAGCCCACCGTCTCACCCAAACGCTCACCGCGTTCACTGGCGACGCGCGCAGCCGTGAGGCGCGCGGCTAGGCGGCGCGGCTCGGCCACGATCACCTCGCCGCCCATGAAGGCTTCGTGAATCGCCCAGGGCACGCGCGTCGTCTTGCCGGCGCCGGGCGGTGCTTCGAGCACCAGCGGAGCGCCGCTCTGGAGCGCCTCTACGATCTCGGGCAGCACGACGTCGATGGGCAGGGCTTGCACGGCAGGGCTCGGTGACGGTGCTCAGGGCTCAGCGCGCGGCATCGAACCTGGTGCGGGTCACGTCCAGCCGGGGATTTTCTGGAAATTTCAGCCGCGAAACCGCGCCGCGCACGCAAGCGTTGAGCGCCGGGCTGGGTGGGTTGCTGCTCACCGTGATGCCCACCGCGCGGCCCGCCTTCACGGCTGCGCAGATCTCGAACACGGTGCGTGCCGGAATGGCGCAGGCTGACAGGTAGCGGCCGTTTTCCAGGATCCTGGCGTAAGCGCCGCGCGTGATGTCGACGGGGCCGCGCGGCGCACCGATCTCGTACTGCTCGTTGTTCTTGGCCACGGCTGCCTCGCAGCTGGAGGCCACCACCGGCGCCGCGCTATCGACCTTCGGCGGCGCTGCCGGGCCGGGTGCGTCGCCGGGACGGTCCGAAGCGGGCGGCCGCTCTTCCGCGCGCGAGAAAAGGTCGTCGATGCGGGGGCCATCGCTGGCGCGCTCCTGCGCACGCGGGCGCGCTGAGTCGCTGAACTCCGGCAGCGCGAGCCGCGGCTGGGGCGCGCTTTCGAGCGCGGCCCTCGCTTCGCG
>DATDEV010000593.1:0-17193 GCA_036522995.1 Polyangiaceae bacterium | reverse complement strand
AGCTAAAGAACAATTCGCCGGTCGCGATCCATCGCGTGATCGCGCCAGAGAGCCAGCCCTAGCTCGGGCACGCGTCGGTTGCCGTCAGCAGCGTCGCCGGCTACTTGAGCTTGGGCGGGATCGGTCGAGGCTCTTTGGCAGGAGCCGCGGGCCGGCGTGCGCGAGCTAGGGCGGGCTCTCGGGCGCGATCACGCGATGGATCGCCACCGGCGAATTGTTCTTTAGCTCGTCGGTGAGCACGAAGATGTTCTCTCTATCTTCGGCGACCGTCGTCTCGAACGCGCAGGTGTGCGAAGTGGCGAGGTAGGGCGTGATCACGTTCACCCCCAGCACGTCGAAGGGGGCCAGGTTGGTGATGGGATCACCGGTCACGTCGAACTGTCCCGTGACGTCGAACAGGTTGCCGGCCTTGATCAGCTCGTGCATCTCGGCCGTGCCATCGCCGCCGTTCAGCACCACGACGACGCCGCCGGCCTTGGTGAAAGTGGTAAGCACGCTATCGGCTTCCCACTCAGCCCCGACCATGCCCGGCTCGCCGCTGGCCGCCTGATCGAGATCGTGAATCAGCAGCACCTGGTAGGAGTCGACGGTGAGCTCGGCTGTCACGGCGGCTGGCGTCTTCGCTTCGGTGATGACGGCGGTGCGACCGCGCACCAGGCCCGCCCGATTGATGACGGCGTAGGCGCGCTGCACCGCCGCAGGGCCGGCGCCGCGCGTGTACGCCAGCACGTTGACCGGATCGGTGGCGGGCATGAACACCGCGTTGCCGAGCAAGACGGCCGGCCCCGAATCGAAAGTGGCTGTGTTGAAGTCGCTACACAGCAGCGCCACGTTGCCGTAGCGCGCGCCCTTGCATTCACCCAACTCGCAGATGTTGGACGGGCACTGATTGCCGCAGCTGCCGCAATTGCGCGGATCGCGCTGGAAGTCGTCGGGGTCGAGCATGCAGCGCCCACGGCACTCCACGTACGGGGGCTCGCACAGCGAGACGCATTCGAAGCTGTCGTTGCCATCGGGAGCGCACAGCGACGTCGGCGCCGTGCATTGGGTGTCGCAGTCGCCGCAGTGTGACGGCACGTCGTGGGGCGGCAAGCATTCGAGCGGCGGCGGGAGATCAGCGTCGCCCTGGCCGTCGATCGGCGAGTCCAAGAAGCCGCCGTCGGGTAGCTCGCCCTGGCCACCTTGCGCGCCTTGCCCGGCGCCGGCCGGTGGGTTGCCGTTACCGGCGGTGCCCATGTTCGAGGCGCCGCCTTCGGGGCGCACCACGCCGCCGTCTTCGCCGCCGCAAACCCCGTCGACGCAGGCCAGGTCGTCGGGGCATTCGTTGCCGCAGCTACCACAGGCGCGATAGTCGTCCTGCAGGTTCTGGCACTTGCCGTCGCAGTTGGTGTAGCCGCCGCGGCATTCGCCGCCGACCACCCCGCCGCTACCGCAGGCAGCCGGGAAGGCGTAAGCCAGGCCCAAGCCCAGGGCGATCCAGCGCAGTGCGCGCATCCAGCTCATTTCTTCTCGCCTCCAGACTTTTTGCCATCCTTGGGCTTCGGCGCAAGCTCGGGATGACCCGCCTCGGGCGGCGGCGTCACCGTTTCGCGTTCCCCTGACACTGGGGCCGATGGAGGCGGCGCGGATTCTAACGGCGGCGGTGTGGGAGTTTTGGGCAGGTTGCCCTCGCTCGGCACACTCGTGCCCGTGCCGGTGGTCGAGCTGGGGCCATGCTGCATCTTGCGCGTGACCTGGAACTCGACGCGGCGATTGAGCAGCCAGGCGTACTCGTTCTTCTTGTCGACCAGCGGTCGGCTGGAGCCGTAACCGTGGGACTCCAGGCGGTCGCGCACGACGCCCTTCTTGATCATGAACTCCATCACCGAGCGGGCGCGCTCTTCGCTCAGCCGCTGGTTGAAGTCCTCGGGGCCGCGCTCGTCGGCGTGGCCTTCGACCGAGATGTGAATGTACTCGGGATGCGCGGACACGAGCTTCACCAGGCGCTCGAGCAGCGGGTAGCTCACCTGCCGAATCACGGCGCTGTTCACGAAGAAGTGCACGCGATCGTCGAGCACGATCTTGTCACCCACGACGCGGACTTGGTCTTCGTCTGGGCAGCCGTCGTTGTCGGCATAGCCGTTGACCGTCTCGGGCTCGAACGGACATAGATCGTTGACGTCGAGGATGCCGTCAGCGTCGTTGTCGGGATCCGGGCAGCCGTCGAGGCTTTCCCAACCATCCGCATCTTCGGGCTCGTTCGGGCACTTGTCGGCGCGATCGAGGATGCCGTCCTTGTCGTTGTCCTTCTCGGGGCAGCCGTCGGCGTCCTCGAAGCCGTCGCGATCCTCCGGATCCATTGGACATTTGTCGTCAACGTCCGGGATGCCGTCGGCGTCGTTGTCCAGGTCCGGGCAGCCATCCAGGTCCTGAAAGCCGTCCTTGTCCTCGGGCGTGTCGGGACAGCGATCGACGTCGTCGAGGATGCCGTCGTGGTCTCGATCATTCTTGGGTCCGGGGTCCGACCCGAAGTCGTAGAGCGCATGCACGCCGAACAGCATCAAGTTGGCGTCCGCGGGCCGAAACTCATCGTCCGGCTGAAAGACGTAGACGTAGGCCAGCATCGGGCCGATGCCCATCCGACCATTCTTATTGAGCAGATCGAAGCCGACCTGAGCGTCGAACATCGGCCGAATCAGGCCGTTGGTGAACGCCGCGCCACCCGCCGCCTTGGCCCAGAGCCCTGCCGGGCTGAACAAGCGACCGTTGTGCTTGGAGGCGAACGGCGTGAGACGCAGCCCGAGCTGGGGCGATATAGCGGTGGCGCCGACCTCGGGCTCGACCGCGGGATCACTCGGCGGGTCACCTTCACCGAGGCCGATCCAGTTCACCGACAGCTCGATGCCGAGCTCTCGCACGAACGGGTACTCGAGCCCCGCCCAGGCGCCAGCGCCCCAAGCGTACTCGTCCTTCTGATGGCCACTGACGGCGTGGCCGGCGCCTACCGCACCATGAGCCCGCAAAGGCTCGGCAGCGGCAACGCCCGAAACGAGGACCAGTGCCAAGGGAGCCAATGCGAAGCGAAGCTGCATGGGAAGGCCTCGAGCTAGGGCGCCGAGCGTCTCAAGCCGTGGATAAGTACTCAAAATAACGAATTTAATCAAACACCATTATTCTAGGCCGTCGCCAGGGCCAGAGCTCCGAACGAGGAGCGAGACGGAGCACAGGCCCCAAGGCCGAGCAACGAGCTTGACCCGCAAAAGCCACGTGGCTCATAAAGAGGAAACATGGGACGGCTCGTCGGGACTTCGCTCTTCACGCTGCTGCTAGTGGCTGGGTGCTCGTCCGCACCGCCGAAGCCGCCGCGAGAGCCCGACGGCAGCTACCGCCTCGAGTGCCAAGGTCCGCTGACCGAGTGCCTGCTCCGAGCCGAGGAGCTTTGCAAGAGCCACGGCGGCTACGTCGTCGCCAGCGCGCGCGACGTCCACGAGGTGCTCGGTCACGAGCAAGGTCAGTCGCAAATCCAGGTACAGAAGAGCGAAGCGCTCGTCTATTGCGGCAACGCCGATCCCTCCTTCCACCGCCCGATCGTCGAGACACGCCAGGAGCCGGTGCGATCGCTCGCTGACGACAAGGCGACCGTCCAGGCCTCTCCCCCGTCGTCCCGCGCCTGCGTGCCTGGCGCGACTCAAGCCTGCGTCGGGCCTGGCGGCTGCAATGGTGGCCAGGCCTGCTCCGGGGACGGCGCGCGCTTCGAGCCCTGCAATTGCGGCGTGCCGTAGCTCGCGCGTCTTCGCCGGCTCAGCGAGCGCGCGGCAGCACCAAACAAAACGTGCTGCCACGCCCTGGATGGCTCTCGAGCTCCACCAGGCCTTTGTGCGCCTTCATCACGTGCTTGACGATGGCAAGCCCTAGCCCGGAGCCCTCTCGCTCACGCGACAGGCGATCGTCGAGGCGATAGAACTTTTGGAAAATGCGCTTGTGCTCGGCGGCGGGGATGCCGGCGCCGTTGTCCGTCACCTTGACGCGCACGTAGCGCTCGCTCTCCTCGACCCGCACCGTCACCTTGACCGGATCACCGCCGTACTTGTAGGCGTTGGTCAGCAGGTTGAGCAGCGCGTCGGAGACGGCACCACGATCAGCGCGCACGCGCAAGCTTTCGCGCGGCATCTCGACTCGCAAGTCCACACTGCGGTTCTGGCGAAAGGTCTCGAAGGCATCGAGCGCATTGTCCAGGATAGATTTGAGGTCGGTTTCGCGGATCACGAACTCGCGCCGCCCGCTCTCCATGCGCCCCCAGTCGAGCAGCCGATCAATCAGCTCCTGCAGCCGGGTGGTCTCACGCTCCAGGCCCTGAATACATTTGTCCTCGGCCGACACGTCACCCCGACGCAGCGCCAGCGTCTCGGAAAACAAGCGAATCGAGGTGAGCGGAGTCTTGAGCTCGTGCGAAACCTTGGACACGAAGTCGCTTTGCAGACGCGACAGGCTGGCTTCACGGCGCACGAACACCCAGACCAGGATCACGCCCGTCACGGCCGCCCCCGACAGCGCCATGACCAGAATGCCCATCAGCAGGTTGAGCTGGGCCTCACCCAAGAACAGCAGGATGACGCCCAGCGACACCAGCAAGAACGTGGGCACGATCACCAGCGACACCAGCAGAATCACGATGCGGCGGTAGCCGAGATCCGCAAGGTCGCGCGAGGCCATGCTCTACACTCCCAGATCTACCACGAGCGCGCGGATCAGCTCCCCCACGCTGCTGGCCTGGGCGGGACAACCGCGCGGCCGGTGCGGCATGTCACCGTCGGCCAGCTGCGCGACCTGGCTCAAAATGACCGAGCCGTCGAGGGCACCTTCGATCACCTGGCGCAGCTCGTCGCGCAGCTCCTCGTCGTCGGGCGACAGCCGGATCGCGGCGCGCACGTAGAATCCGAGCAGGTGGGTCCAGGCCGTGCCCTGATGGTAGGCCAGCTCGCGCTCCGCGCGCGTGCCGGCGAACTGGGAGACGAAGCGCGCGTCGTGCGGCGACAGGCTGCGCACACCGCGCGGCGTGAGCAGCTCGCTCTTGACGCGCGCCACGATGGCGCGCGCCTGCCAATCCTCGAACAGACTCGGATCGACGGCCAGCGCGATCAGCGCGTTGGGGCGAATGCTGGCATCGACCCAAGCGTCTTGAGTGTCGCGCGACTCGCTCACGCAATCGTAGGGAAAATCGGTATCCAGGCACCAAAAGCGCGCGCGAAACGCCGCGCGCGCGCGCGCGCCCGCCGTGCGACAGGCCTCGGCCAGGCGCAGGTTGCCGTTCTCTTCGGCCAATGCCGCCAGCGTCCCGGTGGCTTGAGTGAACAGCGCTTGCTGCTCGATGGCGATGCCGCGGCGCGGCGTGACCGGCTTGGTGCCGATGTGCGCGTCCATCCAGGTCAGCGCGACGTCTTCAGCGCCGTTCACCAGCAAACCGTCCGCCGACAGCCAGCCCCACCGCTTGAGCCCACTGCGCAGGCGAGCGAAGCCGCGCACCAGGGCGTTGTACAGCTGCGCCTTGAGCGCCGCGTGCTCTGGACCCAGCTGGGGCAAGAGCAGGCGCGCTACCTCGAATAACCAGAGCGTGGCATCCGGTAGCGGTTTGGCGCGCGGCTGGCCGGGCTGCGACAAAAACTCGGGCAAGAACCCGCCGCGTTGTGACGCGAGCAGGTTGGGTAGCGCGCGCACCGCCAGATCCAAGCGACCGCGCGCCAGGGTAAGGCCCGGCAGCGCCAGCAGAAAATCGCGCGTGTAGGGCGCGTGCCAGGGATAGCCCGCGATGATCATCGGTGGCTTGGCTTGGTCCAGGCAGAACTGCTCGGCCGCCACCGACAGCAGGCGCACCGCCGCGGGTCGTCCGTCGCCGAGCGCCTCTCGGCTAATGGCTTCGCAGGCTTCGAGCACCAGCTCGCTCGCCGGCCGATCGAGCAACTTGCCGACCGAAGCGATCAGGTATGCCGTGCGGCCCGGCTCGAGGGGCAGCTCGAAAACGCCCGGCGTCCACATGTCCTCTTGGAACTGGGCGTGCTCGCCGCGATCGGCCAGGTACTCGAAGCGACGCCACCAATCCGGCCCACCCATGAACACGCCATCGTGCGCGAAGAATACCGGCGGCAGCCGCTCGACCGGGCGCAGCTCGACGGCGCCGGGACGCAGCGCCACGAGCTGCTCCATGCCGCCGTGCTCGTGCATGAGCGAGTCGACCGGACGCAGGGGCATCAGCGGCCGCAGGCTGATGCGCGCCGAGCCCGCGCCCGACCAAGTGTAACCCATGATCACGGCGTTTTCGCCGCGCACCAGGCACAGCGTGCGCTCCAGCATGCCGCTGCCGCAGCGAAAGACCCAGCGCGGAATGGGATCCTGCGCGAAGCTGAGCAGATTGCGGTAGCCCGGCGTCGGGGCCACGTCCGGGAACTGATGCGTCGCCAGGCGATACGAGCGGCGCTCGATCTCGACCGTCAACGTCAGGTCGGCGTGGCTCACGATCACGTGGCGTCCGAGCGGGGGCGGCAGATCGGCGACCAGCGCGCCGTGATGCCGCCGCGTGTGCATCAACGCGATGGTGCTCATGGCATAGGCGCCGGCGCCGTTGGTGTGGAGCCACTCGGCCTCGGCGCGATCCATGGCGCCGCCGACGTCGACGTAGGGCCAGGCGCCATCACGCGAGCCGAGCCAGTTGTGAGGCTTTTTCACGGCGAACCCCGGGCCGCGAGCTCGGCCAGGGCCGCAGCCAGCAGTGGCTCGTTAGGCGGGCGCCGGCCCAGCCAGATCTCGATCGCCAGCGCCGCCTGACCGACCAGCATGTTCAGACCATGAGCGGTGCGGAGCCCGGCGTGCCGTGCGGCGCGCAGAAACGGCGTCTCCAGGGGCGCGTAGATCAAGTCGTACGCCAGCGCGTCTGGCGGCAGCAGCTCCCACGGCACCAGCTCCGCCAGGGGCTGTCCCGGCTCGGCGCCGTGCATGCCCGCGCTGGTAGACTGAACCAAAAGCCCGACCTCGACGAGCGCCGCCTCGAAGCGCTCACGAGCCTCGCCTCCCACCAGGGGCCATTCCAGCAGCTGCGCGCCCAGTCGCTCGAGCTCGCTAGCACCGGGCCAGTCGACGCGCGGCGTGGCAGGCGTGAAGCGACGTGCCGTGACCAGCACCTGGCTCAGCCCCGCCGACTGACAGGCCGCGACCACCGCCGGCGTAGCCCCGCCGCTGCCGAGCACGAGCGCGTTGCCGCTCGCCGCGCGCGCAAACTCGACCTCGAGCGCCAGCGCGTCGGTGTTGTGGCCGACGAGCTCGCCCTGGCTGGCGCCGAGCACGTTGGCCACGCCCAAACGTTCTGCCAGCGCGCTGCTGCGCGCGCAGCGCGCGAACGCATAGCGTTTCCAAGGGACGGTCACGTTCAGGCCCGCCAGCTCACCCGCCTGCAGCGCCGCGAGCGCGCGCTCGACGTCGGCCTCGCTGGCCGCGTCGATCAGGCCATAGCTGTGCTCGAGCCCCAGCTCGCGGTACGCGGCCCGGTGAATCACCGGCGACAGCGAATGGGCGACGGGATGGCCCAGCAGCGCGAACTTCACGAGCGACCCTCGCGGGGTGACCGCAGCAGGGCCGACTCGGGCGCCGGCTGAGCGACTTGCGTGACGCGCGCGCGAAACGCGCCGTGCGCCACCCGCACGTCGACCACATCCCCCGGCCCCAGCTCCTGACTCGACAGCACGGCTATGCCGTCGCGGGTGGCGATGGCATAGCCGCGCCCCAAGACCGCCAGCGGCGACAGCGCATCCAGCTCCGCTGCGCGCGCCGCAAAAGCCCTGCGCCGGCGCGCCAGCGCCAGCCGCGTCGCGGTCGCGAGCCGACTGGAGAGCAGGCCCAGCTCACCGCGCGCCCGTGCCAACACGCGCTCGGGGTGGCGGTGTGCCAGCCGCTGCTCCAGCTCGTGCTGGCGCCGGCGCTCCTGGGCCAGGCGCAGTCGCAGCGAGCGCGTCAGGCGCTCGATCAGCTCGGCCAGCTCTTGCGAGCGCGAGGCGATCACGAAGCGTGGATCGCTGATGCGCGCGCTGGCGCGCGAGAGCCTGGCGCGCGCGGTCGACAACAGCGACAGCTGCGCGCGAAACAAGTGCTGCCGAGCGCGAGCCAAGCGGTCGGCCTGCGCCGCGCGATCGGGGACCAACAGCTCGGCGGCTTGCGACGGTGTGGCGGCGCGCACGTCGGCAACCAGGTCGGTGAGCGTCACGTCGACCTCGTGGCCGACGGCGCTGACGACCGGCACCCGGCAGCGCGCGATACGCCGCACCACGCGTTCGTCGTTGAAAACCATCAGATCTTCGCCCGAGCCACCGCCACGGCCAACGATCAGCGCATCCAGCCCTGGATAGCGCTCCAGCAGGTCCAGTGCGAACACGATGCTCTGCGCCGCTTGCTCGCCCTGCACCAGCGCGGGAGACAGCACCAGCGTGAGCCCGCCGCGACGGAAGGCCACACTGCGAATGTCGTGAAAGGCAGCGCCCGAGCCGCTCGTCACGACGCCGACGACACGCGGTGACGCGGGCAGCGCGCGCTTGCGAGCTGGCTCGAACAGGCCCTCCTTTGCCAGGCGCTCCTTCAACTCCTCGAGCGCCAGTAGTAGCTCACCGCGTCCAGCGAGCCGGGCGAGCGTGGCCACGAGCTGTAGCCGCCCGCGTGGCGCCCAGACGGTCGCTCGGCCCTTGAGCTGCAGCCGAGCTCCTTCCGTGAGCACGCGCCGAGCACGCTGCGCATCGAAGCGGTACATCACGCAGTCGATCACGGCTTCCTCGCGCTCGTCCTTGAGCACGAAGTAGACGTGACCGCTCGGGGCATGCTTCAGCGATGCCACCTCGCCCTCGATCCACAGCTCCTCGGACGCAACCTCGACGGCGCGTCGCAGGCGCCGATCGAGCTCCCCCACGGTAATGACGTCGTCGGACTCCATGTTGGTAGCTGGCGCTCGAACCCTAGCGGCATGCGGCGCGGGACAGACATCTATACCAGCCGGGCCGCCGCGCTTTGCGAAGCGATCGCCCCCCGCCGCGTCGGCTCGCCCCCGCCGACCGCCAAAGCATTGATTTTATTACACTAATCAGATGCTTCCCCCGGCCGCGCCGGCTCGGGCAGGATGGGGGCATTCATGGCCGGCAAGGTGCTGATCGCCAATCGCGGTGAGATCGCCGTGCGCATCGCGCGCGCGCTGCGCGACATGTCCCTGCCATCGGTCGCGGTCTACACCGACGCCGATCGGGGAGCGCTGCACACCCGGCGTACCGATGAAGTGGTGCGGCTGGGCGCGGACCGGAGCGCCTACCTCGACGCCGAGCGCACGGTCAACGCGGCGCGCTCGGTGGGCGCCTGGGCCATTCACCCAGGCTACGGCTTTCTGTCCGAGAACCCGGAGCTAGCCGAAGCCTGCGAGCGCGCGGGCATCGTGTTCATCGGTCCTCCAGCAGCAGCGATCCGCGCGATGGGAGACAAGGTACGCGCGCGAAATCACATGCTGGACGCAGGCGTGCCGATCGTCCCCGGTGGTCCGGCCCGCGATCTAGAGCAGGCGAAGCAGACGGCCGCGCAGGTGGGCTACCCGATACTGCTCAAGGCGTCAGCGGGCGGCGGCGGCAAGGGCATGCGCAGGGTCGAGAGTGAGGCCGAGCTGGGTCCAGCGCTGGAGCGTACCCAGAACGAGGCCGGCCGGAGCTTCGGCGACGCCACCGTTTATGTCGAAAAGGCCATCGACGGCGCGCGCCACGTCGAGATTCAAGTACTCGGCGATCGCAGCGGCCGGCTCGTGCACCTCTTCGAGCGCGACTGCTCGCTGCAACGTCGGCACCAGAAAATCGTGGAGGAAACCCCGTGTCCGGTGCTCAGCGAGGCGACGCGCGACGCCATGTGCCAGGTCGCGCTGGCCGGGGCGCAGGCGATTGGCTACTACTCGGCCGGGACTTTCGAGTTCTTGCTCGGACGCGATCAGAGCTTTTACTTCCTGGAGATGAACACGCGGTTGCAGGTCGAGCACCCGATCACCGAGCTCGTGACCGGTGTCGACCTGGTGCAGGAGATGGTGCGTATCGCCGACGGAGCACCGCTTTCGTTCGCCAGCGTCGAGCGCCGCGGGGTCGCCATCGAGGCGCGCGTCTACGCGGAAGATCCTGCGCGAGGCTTCATGCCCGCGCCGGGGCGCATCGAGCAGCTGTCGCTAGCGTCGGGTCCCTTCGTGCGCGACGACAGCGGCATCGCGCGCGGTTCCGAGGTGAGCCCGGAATTCGATCCATTGCTGTCGAAGCTGAGTACCTGGGCACCCACGCGGGCCCAGGCGCTGGCGCGCTTGAGGCGCGCGCTCGGTGAGTGCTCGGTGCTGGGCGTGCACACCAACCTCGACTTTCTGTTGCAGCTTTTGGCCTCACCGCGCGTGGTAACCGGCGACTACGACACGACCTTCGTCGAGAACCACATGGCGGAGCTGCTGCCACCCGAGCAAAGCGAGGCGGACGCCCTACGCGAAGCAGTCGTGCTCGCTGCGCTGGCCGCCGAGCATGATCGGGGCGCGGCTACCGCGGTGGCGCAATCGGTACCTGCCTCACGCTGGCAGCAAGCGCTGGCAGGCCGCAGCCGCTTCGGTAGCTGAGCGCTCTGCTCGGACGGGAGCAACAGGGAGGCGGGGAGGTTTTGTTGGTGCGCGTCGAGGGTCGTTTCGAGGCAACGTTCAGTTGACGAGCGGCTCCGTGCGTGGCGCCCCCAAATAAATTGTCGCCTCCCCGCCTCCCTGTTGATTCCATCGGCTGAGGCTCAGCGTGCGGGAATTCCGCAACGAGCCATCACCGCGCTCACGACGTCGTTGGCACTGCCCAGATCGAGGCCGAATGCCCGCGCCTCGGCGTCGTCGAAGCGCATGCCGAGCTGACGCCGCACGCGAAGGCGTCCCAGAAATGCGCTCTGGCGCACGGCGTCGCTCGACTGGCCGAGCGTTTGCCCAGCATCAGCAAGCGAAATCTGATCGAGGGCACACAGTGTGAAAGCGACGCGCAAACGCTCGGGCAGATCGTCGACCGCGTTCTCCAACTGACGGACGAGCTCCTGGCTTCTGACGCGCATGCTGGTCCGATCGGGGGGCTTGGCCTGCTTCAAGCGACCGAGCGCACCGTGGATCGTGATGCGCGCCAACCAGTCCGAAAAGCTCAGTCGGCGATCGAAGTTGGCCAGGCTTTCGTAGGCGTGAATGAAGGCCTGTCTGATCACGACTTCCGCGAGCGCCGAATCGCGGAGAATGCCGCGCGCCAGCCGGTAGAGCCTGGCGCAAGTGCGCCGCATCAGCACTTCGTATTGCTGGGGCTCACCGGCCAACAAGCGATCGACGAGCAGCTCATCGCTCATCAGCAGGTCGCCCGCGGGCGCCTCGAAGCCTGCGGGCCCCGAGAGCGCCGCTAGCTCTTGCACTTGCACGCGCGCGACCGTGAATGAGCCGCTGCTCGGGCCCGAGCGCGATTTCTTTTCACGGTCACGCTTCGCCTCACTCATCGTGTTCCTATGAGATCGAGCAAGCGCAACGTGGCGCCCGCCCGCCAATCCCTGCCCGACTTTTACCGCCATCTGGCGCCCGTTAGCGAGACAAACTCCCTGTGGACCTGGTTTTCCAGTCATGCCGTCATGGGGTCTGTTTGCCTCGGAGGAGCTTGGGGTCTCAGCAACGAGCTCTGTGGCATCTGAGAGAACCGAAAGTGAGCAGCAAACAGCGGTCGTATGGGGCCTAGCGCCTCGATGCCGTGAGCAGGTTTTTGCTGCGACGCGCGGTGATGAGCACTTTTTTAGCCTGGCCCGCGCGCGACGCGACACCACACCAGCGCGCGCGGCGCGTGCGCGCCTACGAAGCCCAAGCGCGGCGGGTGTCGGCGAAGGCGCTGACCAGATCGTGAGCGCCCGAGTCGCGCGCGACCGCGATGGCTTGATCGATGTAGCCCATGGCCTCGGAGGCGCGACGACGACCGTGCGAGACGTGCGCCAGCGCCGAGAGCACGCGCGCGCGATCCGTACCGCTCGGACCCGCCACGTCGAGCGCCTCGCGCAGTACGCCCTCGGCGTCGGCGAAGTTGCCAGCGCGCGTGAGCGATGCGCCCAGCTTGCGTCCGAAAATCAGCACCGCGCGCAGCGGATCGTCGAGCTCGCCGCGCGCGATTTCCTGCCGAGCGATCTCCAGGCCGCGGCGCAGCGCCAGCACCTCCGTAGCCACGTCACCGCGGGCGGCGGCCCGCTCGGCGACCTGCTCCAGCAAGAGCAGGGCCTGAAACGAATCGCCGGCATAGTAGGCATGTTGCGCGCGCGCCTCGATCGGCGCACCGATGCGCTCGCAGGCGCGTAGCGCACGGCTGTGCAGGTCTTTCTTCACCGCGGCCGGGATGCCGAGCAGCACGATGTCGCGCAAGAGCGGGTGCGAGGTCGAGATGCGCCCGTCCTGCTGCGAAATCATCCCGGCCCGGTGTAGCTCCGGCAGGGTTGCTTCCACGTTCTCGCCGCGGAGCAGCTCGCCTACGACCTCCGGCTTGACGTGGTCGCCCATCACGGCGAGCGCCTGCAGCGTGCGCCGCGCCGCCGGGTCGAGCGTATCGACGCGCAGCGCGACCAAATCCGCCAGGCGCGCCGGCGGATCGCTGCCTCCCTCCTGCGAGTAGCGCAGCACTTGCTCCACGTACATTGGCAGCACACCGCGACCCGTATCGTCGGCTCGCCCAGCGCCGGCGCGGCCCGGTCGCAGCAGGCGCGACACCGCCGGTGGCGGCAACCCGGGCAGGATGCGCGCGGCCGCTTCGGCGCCCCAGCCCGCCTCGAAGCCAGGTGTGTGCGTCCCCAAAAACAACGCCGACAAGCGCGGCGGCTCGCCCAGCACGTCGGCGAAGGCGTTGCGGCTGGGACCGTCCACGCGCTGCAAGTCGTCGATGGCGAGCACGATGCGGCCCGACTTGGAGCGCTTGGACGCGCGCGTGAGCGCCCAGCGCAAGCCTTCACTCAGGGCCAGCCTGCGCTCTTGTGGGGAACGGATGTCGTGGCGCTTGGGCGATGTATCGAACAGCTCGCCCAGGCCGGCCTCGGCGTCCGGGGTCGCGTCTTCGAACGCGAGCTCGGTGATCTCCAATTCCGACAGACCCGCCAGCGCCTCGATCGCCACGCGCAGAGTGTAGCCAGCCACCTCTGCGTGATACGGATCGGGTCCGGCGACGGCGATCAGGTCACCGTCACTGGTGGCGCGCGTCAGTAGCTCGTGCATGAGCCGGGTCTTGCCCGCTCCCTGCTCGCCCACCAGCCGCGCGCCCATCAGCGCACCGCGAACCTGCTGGCGGCGATCTTCGAGCCAGGCCACGTCGTCGTCGCGCGCCACGAGCGGCAGCGGCAATGCAGGATGCGTGGGATTTTCCGGCATGGCGCTGCGCGCCGGCAGCCGCACGCCGCACTCGAGGCAAAACTTGGCGATCGGCACTTGATGGCCGCAGCTCGGGCAAGCCAGGAGCGCGCCGACCATCGACATCGGCGGCATCGAGAAGCGGTGCTCGGGCGGGACGCTTTCAGCCAGCGCCAGCGCGCTGCGCAGCGCGTCCGCGAACTCGATGGCGTCCTGGTATCGCTTCTTCGCATCCTTGGCGAGCGCCTTGTTGACGACCTGGACCAACGGCTCGGGAATGCTGCGCTCCGGTGCGACCTGGCGCGGGTCCGGAACCGGGATGGTCATGTGCATCATGACCACCTGCGTCGGGCTATCGGCCTCGAACGGCAGCCGCCCGGTCAGCAGCTGGAACAAGATCACGCCCATGGCGTAGAGGTCGCTGCGGCCGTCGATCGGATCGCCCCGCCCCTGCTCCGGAGCCATGTAGTCGGGCGTGCCGCACACGATGCCGGGGCTGGTAACGCTGGGCGCCTGCGCGTCCGCTCGCAGCTTGGCCAGCCCGAAGTCGACCACCTTGACGAAATCGCCGCCGCGCCGAAGCGGCTCGAGAATGATGTTTTCCGGCTTGAGATCGCGATGCACGATACCGAGCTCGTGTGCTTCGCTGAGCGCCGCCAAGGTCTGGCGCAACACGTCGACGATGCGCGCGAAGCCGAGCGGCCCTTCCTCGTAGGCCACGCGCGCCAGGTCCTTGCCGCGCAGAAACTCCATCACCAGGTAGGGCTGACCGTCGTCGGTGCGACCGAAATCGAACACCGCGATGGAGTTGGGGTGGTTGAGCTGACTGGCGGCTCGGGCCTCGGTGATGAAGCGAAGCGCCGAGTTCTCGTCGGACAGCAGGTGGGGGTGGATGATCTTCACCGCCACCGTGCGACCGAGCGCCGACTGCTCGGCGCGGTAGACGCGCCCCATACCCCCAACGCTGATCAGGTCGAGGATGTGATAGCCACCGGGGAGCGTCTTGCCGACGAACTTGTCATCGGTGGTCGAGCCCATGGTGCCGATCGGAAAGCCGCAGGCTGGGCAATATTGATGCTCGCTCGCGCAACCGGCTCCGCAGTGCGGACAGCTTCGAAGGGAGGGCTGGGCTTGGGCGTTCACGAAGGGCTCCGATGGTTCGGCAAGCGCGGGCACCATGGACGAATCCGGAGGAAGTGCATTCTAGGGCGGAGCCAGCGCGCTGCGCCAGCCGTCTCGTCACCGCCGCGGCCCTGCGTCCGTTTGTCGGTCGGGGCCCCGGCCCCAACCGGTAGTGCAGCGGCCAGCGAGTCCTTTCCGCCTACATGGTCACTCACGAGACAGCCGGGGCTGGGGCCCAAAAGTGGTCGGATCGGAGCGAGGGGGCTAGAATTGAGGGATATGGTCACGGCCCGCATCCGGCTCGGAGAGCTCCTCGTGGAGGCCCAGATCATCACGGCTGAGCAGCTCGAGGACGCGCTCAATCTGCAAAAAAAGGACGGCCGCCGCATCGGAACGCTGCTGGTGGAGGCTGGGCTGGTCAGCGAGACCCAGGTCACCCAGATTGTCAGCCAGCAGCTGAGCGTGCCCTGGGTCTCGCTCTATCACATCGAGTTCTCGCGCCAGCTGCTCAACCTCGCCAGCCAGGAGCTGGCAGAGCAGTACTGCTTGGTGCCGATCTTCGTGCGCCGAGTGCGGGGGCTGGGACAGACGCTCTACGTGGCGATGGACGACCCCAGCGACGAACGAGCCCAGAGCGAGCTGTCGCAATTCGCGGGCCTGCCCGTGCGAGCGATGATCGCGCCGCCCAGCGACATTCGCTCGGCGATCCGGGCGTACTACGGGGCGGGCAAAGACGCCTCGTCGCTGTCGGAAGCGGTCGCCGAGGTCGACGCCGAGCGGCCGCCATCCCAACGCGCGCCAGCTATCGCCGAAGCGCCGCCCCTGGCCACCCCCCTGAGCGCGCCGCCGAAGCCAGCGTCCGCGCCCCCTCGGCGGCGCTCCTCTCCCCCATCCGCCGACGCCAGCGAGGAAGGTCCGGAAAGCTACCCTCAGATCGAGGCGCACGAGATCCCTCTCCCGCCCCGCGGCAAAGGCGCGCGCATGGTGACCCTGACGCTGCTCGACGGCACGAAGGTCAATCTGCCCGCCAAGTCTGCGGCCCGACCCACCAAAGCGCGCGTTCCCACCGATCCGCCGGCGGCAGAGCCGTTGGCGCCCACCGCAGAGGGTTTGACCGCGCGCGATCTGGCGGCCGCGCTGCGCGCGCTCTCACACGGTGCGGACGCCAGCGAGATCCTCGGTGAGCACGTGCGCTGGGAGGCGATGTTCTCGGCCCTGCTCTCGCTGCTGCTCAAAAAGCATCTGATCGCCGACTGGGAGTTCGTCGAAGAATACAAAAAAGTCTAGTCGCCCAACGGCGGACTCGTAACGTCCAAGCACATCCCGGATTTTTTCACAGGGAGGACGAGATCGGGAGTCATGCGAGCGAGAATTTTGGGCGCCGTTTCGATTGAGCGCGTGCGTCGCTGCGTGAGGTGCGTATCGCCTTGTACGGCGCGACTGAACAGAGCAACGCAAATGCTGCATCGTCGTTGCGCCCCAAAATCTCGCACGACTCCCGATCTCCCGTCCTCCCTGTAAATTCTCGCAGGTGCTCGCTACGACAGATCAGGCGGAGGTAGCCCGAGGCGTGCGCCACGGGGTGGCCTGGCTCCGACACGGGAGTTTCTGCGAGGCGAGCTGCAGCTCGGCAGCCCATGCGGCTCAGACCTCGGGCAGGCTGCGGGCCAGGACCAGCTTGAGGTAGCGGCCCTCGAGGTGGCCGGCGCCATACGGGTGATCCACGGCGTGAGCTGCTTCGTGCACGATCGTGAGGCGGTGTCCGCTACGCGCCGCCCCCTCGGCCAGTGTTTGACGAAAGGCGTCGGGCGAGACCTGGGCGGTGCAGCTGGCGGCCGCGTACAGCCCCCCCCGCTCGAGCACCGCAAGCGCGGCGGTATGCAGCTTTTTGTACGCGCGCAAAGCACCGTACAGCTCCGCGCGCGAGCTGGCAAAGCTCGGTGGATCGGCGATTACCAGCTCGAAGCGGCGCCCGGCGCGCTTGGCCGCATCCAAGAACTCGAACACGTCCGCTGCCACGCCCTCGTGTAGCTCCGCTGGCAGCTGGTTGTGCTGGAAGTTGCGCGCCGCGGCCGCAATCGCCGGCGCGGCGATGTCGACGCTGGTCACCCGACTGGCTCCGCCCGCGGCGCACGAGACGGAGAACGCGCCCGTGTAGGCGAACAGGTTGAGCACGCTCTTGCCCGCGGACAGGCTGCGCAGGTAGCTGCGGTTGTCGCGGTGATCGAGGAACAGTCCAGTCTTCTGCCCGGCCTCGAGATCGACCTCGTAGTGCAGGCCGCACTCCTGCACCATGACCAGCGCTGGTGGCACCTGTCCGCTCAGATGGCGCAGCTCCGAGCTGCGCTCTTTGCGGCGCGTGACCCGTTCACTGACGCCCAGCAGCTCGGGACGCTTGGCGAGCCCGGCGGCGACCCAGGCCACGATCTGGCGCAGCGCCGGCGAGTAGCTCACCAGCACCGCGAAGCCGGCGTAGACGTCGACCACCACGCCCGGCAAACCGTCGCCCTCGCCGAACAACAGGCGAAATGCGTTGGTTTCTGGGGGCAGCAGCTGCTTCCGCAGCTGAAAGGCCTCTTCGATGCGGGCCTCGACCCAGGCGCCGTCCGGTCGTGAGCGCCGCGACAGCACGCGCAGCGCGATCGGCGAGTCGGCATCCCAAACTGCGTAGGCGCTGAAGC
>DATDEV010000592.1:0-6203 GCA_036522995.1 Polyangiaceae bacterium | reverse complement strand
CGGGGCTCGGGGCGAACGACCTGCTGTCTCTCTCTGGCACACCGCTCGACTGCCAGACCCAAGCTGCCAACGTGACTGCGCTGAAGGATCGCCTGGTCAGCGTGTTCGGCAGCCCCTGCCCGTGAGTCGAGCCCTGAGCCGTTTTCTTGTCCGGCCAAGGCGGCTGGGGCGACGATTTTCGCGCCATGCCGCCCGTCACGCGCGCTCAGTTAGCGCTCGCCCTGCTCACGGCGCTCGCCACGCCAGCCTGCGACCAGCTGCGTGAGCTCGACGAGGCCGACGGCGACTCATTGCTGAAGGTGAATCGCGCTCGAATGGCCGTCGGTCAGCGTATCCCCAACGACGTGGAGGCGAGCGTGGTCGGCGCCGCCGACGAGCCGGTGAGGCGCGGCTCGAGCGCCTTCGGGAGGCTGGTGTCGTGCCAGGACTGCCCGTTCGTGTTCAAGGACGAGGAGCGCAACGATTCCGACCGCATGATGACGCCGCGACTGCGCCGCAGCCTGGTCCAGCTCTCCAAGCTGGTCTCGCAAACCTGGCCGAAGGTCGAGCTGCGCGTCACCGAAGCGTGGGACGACCGCCGAGAGCATGGCCCCGCCAGCGTCCACTACGAAGGCCGCGCCGCCGACATCACGACCTCCGACCAGGATCCCCAGAAGCTGGGGCGGCTCGCCGCGCTGGCCGTCCGGTCCGGCTTCGATTGGGTGTTTTATGAAGACGCCACCCACGTGCATGTCTCCGTAAAGCGCTGAAGTCCGGCTCTGGGCGCCAGAGTCCGCGCCTGCGGCGCCGGACAAGAAGCGGGCTGCGCGTTCGCGCCGAGCGAAAGCTCGAGCGCAAAAAGCGCGCTCGGCGCACTACTGGCGCTGTCGCTGCTCACGAGCCGACGCCGCGCCCAGCGCTGATTTTTGGGTAGGCCCAGTCTCGTTCGGGGCGAGGCGGCCCAGCTGGGCCGCCGGTAACCAGGCCTCCCCCCTCAGCTGTCCTTCAGGTATTTCGAGAGCTCGTCGAGCATGGTGTCCGCGAGCACGAGCCCGTTCGAAAGCGCTTCGCTCTCGAGCACGCGCCGCGTGAGGCGACCGTCGGGCGAGATGCGATACGGCGACTTCTTTTGCGCGACGAGCGCGCCGACCTTCAGCGGATCGAGGGGCGTGTCATCGGCCAAGTGCAGCGTGACAGCCTTGCCGGTGGCTTCGCAGCCCAGCACGCGCAGCTTGCGCAGCTCGACCTTGAGCCGCATCAGCTCGACCAGCTGCTTGGCTTCCAGCGGCGGCGGGCCGAAGCGATCCTCCATTTCGGCGGCCAGGGAGGTGATTTCGCTGTCGTCGACCGCCCCGGACAGTCGCTTGTAGAGCGACAGCCGCACCCCGACCTCGGCCACGTAAGCCTCTGGCAACAGCGCCTCCACGTCGAACGATAGCTCGGGGTCGATCTCGTGCACCACGTGCTCGCCGCGCAGCTCGCGCGTCGCCTCCTCGAGCATGTGCACGAACAGCTCGAAGCCGACGCTGGCCACGAAGCCGCTCTGCTCGCCGCCGAGCAGGTCGCCGGCGCCGCGCAGCTCCATGTCGAGCGCCGCGATGCGAAAGCCCGAGCCGAGCTCGGTGTGACGCTCCAGCGCCTCGATGCGCGCCCGCGCCTCGTCGGTCATTTGGCTGGGCGCCGGCACGAGCAAGTAGCAGTAGGCGCGCTCGGCGCCGCGCCCCACGCGACCACGCAGCTGGTAGAGCTGCGCCAGGCCGAACAGGTCGGCGCGGTCGATGATCATGGTGTTGGCGCGCGGGATATCCAGGCCGCTTTCGATGATGGTGGTGGCGACCAAGATGTCGTACTTGCCTTCGACGAAGTCGAGCATGGTCTGCTCGAGCGCGCCTTCCGACATCTGGCCGTGGCCGACGATGATGCGCGCCTCCGGCACCAGCTGCTTCAGCCGATCGGCGCGCTCGTACAGTCCCTCCACGCGGTTGAAGACATAGAAGACCTGCCCGCTGCGCGACAGCTCGCGCAGCACTGCCTCGCGCACTAGGTTGTCGTCGAACTGCGAAACGATCGTGCGAATCGCGCGCCGATCGACCGGTGCGGTCGAGATCAGCGACATGTCGCGCAGGCCGCCAACCGCCTGCTGCAGCGTGCGCGGGATGGGCGTGGCGCTCAGTGTCAGCACGTCTACCGCGGTCTTGAGCTGTTTGATGCGCTCCTTGTGCACCACACCGAAGCGCTGCTCTTCGTCGACGATCAGCAGGCCCAGGTTCTTGAAGTGAACGTCCTTGGACAGCACGCGGTGCGTACCAACCAGCACGTCGACGCTGCCGTCTTTCACGCCCTTGAGCGTCTCGACCTGCTCGGCCTTGGACTCGAAGCGACTGAGCGGCTTCACGCTCAGCGGGTATTCGGCGAAGCGGCTGGCGAAGGTCAGAAAGTGCTGCTGCGCCAGCACCGTGGTCGGGCAGAGCAGGGCCACTTGCCGACCCTGGCTGGCAGTCAAAAACGCGGCGCGCAGCGCGACCTCGGTCTTGCCGAAGCCGACGTCGCCGCACACCAGGCGATCCATGACCTTGCTTGCTTGCAGATCGGAGAGCACCTCCGCGATGGCGCTGGCCTGGTCGCGCGTCTCTTCGAACGGGAACGCCGCCTCGAACGCCTGGTAGTCGTCGTCGGGAGCGCCGAGCGGTTCCTTCTGCACGGCGTTGCGCTCGGCCGCCAGGCGCAGCAAGTCGTCGGCCATCTGCCGCACGTGCCGCTCGACGCGCGCCTTGGTCTTGGCGAAGGTTTGCCCGCCGAGCCGATCCAGCTTGGGGCTGCCCTCGCCGCCCGAATACTTCTGAATCTGGCTCAGCCGGTGCACCGGCAAGAACAGTTTGTCGCCGCCGCCGTACTCGACCACGAGCAAGTCGACGCCCACCCCACCGATCAGCTTGCGCTCCAGCCCCAGGTAGCGACCGATACCGTGATCGGAGTGCACGACCATGTCGCCCGGATCGAGCGTGCGCAGATCCTCCAAAAAGGCCTTGTTATTGCCCTTCCTGGGCTCGGCCTTGCGCCGCGCGCGCGCCCCGAAAATCTCTTCCTCGGTGACCAGCACCAAGCCTTCGCCTTGAGCGATCACCCCGCGCGCCAGCGGAGCCGTCACCACGCGCAGCTCACCCGGGGCGACGGCGCCGCCGGGGTCACCCTCGCGCGTCGCGCTCACGCCGCGGTGGCGCAAGAGCGTGACCAGGCGATCCGCCTGCATCTGCGTGCGGGCGGCGATCAGCGCGGCCAGCCCGGCGTCGTGCCATTCGGCGATGGCTTCCACCAGCGGGTCGAGCGCGTCGTGCTTGGCCTTCTGCTGGCGCAGCGCCTTGATGGCTCGCTCGAGCTCGGATTGATCTTCGAACGCCAGGGTTGGCGCGTCGGGCGGCGCGTGCTCCAGCCGCTCGAGCGCGTCGCCGCTGTCGGGTCCGGAAACGCCCGAACGGTGTAGCGACAAGCTGCGCCGCCGCCCCAGCTCCTCGGACAGCTGCTCTTCGGTCACATACAGCCGATCCAGCGCAAAATGCGGCATCCCAGCGCGGCTGCGTTCGCCTTCTCGAGCCCGCGCGAGCTCTTCGCGCAGCGCGCGCACCACGCTCGGGGGATCTTCGATCAAGAGCACGTCGTCCGGGCTCAGGTAGTCGAACAGCGACTCCAGCTCGTAGAACGCCGGCAGGTAACCCTGAGCGCCGAAGAAGGTCCGGCCGGCCGAGATGTCGTCGATCAGCGCCCGCGCCTTGGTGGTCGGGTAGTCGACGCTGTCGCACAGCGCGCGCAGCGCCTCGCGTGCTCGCGCCTCGCTCTTCGGTTGCTGCACGGCCTCACTGGCCGGTGGCACGATCACCTTCGTCACCTCCGCCAGCGTGCGCTGGTCCTCGGGATCGAAGGCGCGCAGCGACATGATCAGGTCCCCGTACAGCTCGACGCGCACGGGAGCGTCCGCAGCGCTCGGCCAGACATCGAGGATGCCGCCGCGCACGGCGAAGCTACCCGGATCCTCGACCAGCGGAACCCGCATGTAGCCCGCCAAATCCAGCTGCTTTGCCACGGCCACCACGTCGATTTCGCTCTCGGCTTCGAACGTGACGCCGCTCCTTTGCATCACCTCGCGCGGCGGCACGCGCCGCACGAGCGCGCCGGCGGTCACCACCACCAGCGCCGACGGCTGCCCCGAAGCCATGCCGAAAAGGGCCGCGGCGCGCAGCATCGACAAGCGCCTATCGGCGCGCGCCTCGGCGTAGGGCGTCGCTTCTTGAGCCGTGATCAGCAGCGGCTCCTGCGCCGGACGGATGCCAGGCAGGCGCGAGAAGCCGAGCCCCGCCGACAGCGCGCTCAGATCGCTGAAGGTGCGCTGCGCAACGTCAACGTCCGCGCACACGCACACGACGCGCTTGCCGCCGCTCTGAACCAGACGCTCGGCGACTAGCGCCGGTCCCGAGCCTTCCACCCCGACGCAGGACAGCTGTGAGCGCTGCGCCAGGACCTGACGCGAGAGCTCCTCGAGCGAGAGAATCCTGCGATCGAGCGGCAGAGCGGAGAGAAAGCGGGGCACGGCGGGGCGGGCTTTCTAGCACCTAAGGCTCGTCCGCGGGCGAGGCAGCTGGCGAGAGGTGGACCAGGTAGTTGCGGGCGCGCAGGGTCCACTCGCCCCCCCCGGGGCGACCCAAAAAAGCGCGCAGCTCGGCGGCGGCCAACGTGCCTTCGCCCAGCTCGGCCAGCAAGCTGCCGCGTGCCAGGGCCGCCGGGTAGTCGCGATCGCGGCGAGCCAGCGCTTCGACGTAGCGCAGGCGCAGCTCGGCTCGCTCGGCGCGCGCCCCCTCCACACCGGGGGCTTGCTCCGGATACAAGAGCAAGAAGCGGTAGTAGCGGCGCCACTCGGCGAGCGTCGATTTGAACGCTGGGTGCTCGCGCAAATGCGTGAGCTCGCCCCAACGCAGGGCGTAGAGGGCGCTGAGCTCGGCTTCGCTCGCCACGCAACCTTCGGGACCGGCCCAGCCGTTCTTCAAGGCACGCTCGGGAAACTCGCCGCCCAGCTCGCGCAGCTCGTTCGACGGCTCCCCGCGCCAGTCGTGCGCCCGCAGCGCACGCAGGAAGAGGCGCACCTGCACGGCGCGCAGGCGCACGAGCGCTTCGAGCTGCCCCGCGCCGAGCGCCGCCCGCACGCGCTCGTCGAGCACCCGACGCACGTGCTCGACGTCGGAGGCATTCGCCACGCCTGTCCGCCCCAGGCGGCGCAGCGCGTCGCCCACCGCCCGCGTCTCGAACGGCAACCCTTCGCGCTCGGCGCGGTCGGCCAGCGCGGCGTAGTGTCCCAGGGTCGCCGCTTCCTCCGCCACATCGATCAGCGGTACTGGAAAGAGGTCGGGCGCGGCGCGGCGCGGCAAGGAGAGCAGTCCGCTGACGGCGACCACCACGACCGTGATGGCGTAAAGCTCCCACCCGGCGAAGTGGCGAGCAAAACCGCGCCCGGCGGCGGCGATATTTTCCCGTCCTTTCGGCGTCTTGACAGCGTCTCGCAGAGGTTCCAAGGATGACTTCCGAGCGGGCTCCTGCGGCTCAGTCATCGAGCCTGCTCCCAAGGCAACCGTGCAAGACAAGCGAATTCATCCCCGCGTGCCCCTGAGCGCGGAGGTCACCTGCGAGGTGAGCGGTGCTTCCAGCATTCGGGGCCAAGCCCGGGACATCAGCATCGGCGGGATGTTCATCGAGTCCGAGGCGCAGGTCAGCTTCGGAACACAGGTTACCATCGTCGTTCGCCTGCCGAACACCAAAGCCGACAGCCGCTTGCCCGCCGTGATTCGCTGGCTGGGCCCGGGCGGCTTCGGGGTGCAATTCGGCCTGCTTGGCGCGCGCGAAACGCACGCCATCGGCGAGTTGTTCAAGTCGTGATCGCTCCTCCGCGCGCGCCCCGCGAGTTTTTCGAGAGTTACCTGCCGGGTTGGTTTGGGAGCGCGGCGGGCTCGAGCGTGACATCGCCCGGCGCGCTCGTATTTCACCTGGGCGACGAGCGCTTCGCGCTCAGGTTGGTAGAGGGCAAGCTGCAGGTAACCAGCGCGGTGGTCAGCGATGCCATCCTGCAAGTGTCGATGAGCCCCGCCGATTTCGCGGTGCTCATCGAGCAAGCGCAACCGCTGTTCGAAAGCGGTGCCAGTGATCGCGTGCTGGCGCTGCGCGCGCTCGGGCTGGACGCCGAG
>DATDEV010000591.1:0-11526 GCA_036522995.1 Polyangiaceae bacterium | reverse complement strand
GCTCGCGCTCGAGCCTGGCGAGCAGCACGCAGGCCAGCGCCGGGATGTCGCTGCGCCGCTCGCGCAGCGGCGGTAGCTCCAGGGTCACCATCGACAGGCGGTGGTAGAGGTCGGCGCGGAAGCGGCACTGCTCGACGCGCTCCGGCAGGCTCGCCCAGCTGGCGGAGACGATGCGAACATCGACCTGCGTCGATGCGTGGGCACCCAGCGGTCGCAGCCTGCCATCCTCTACCACGCGCAGCAGCCGGACCTGCACGCCAGCGGACAGCTCGGCCACTTCATCGAGGAAGAGGGTGCCCTGGTGCGCCAGCTCGAAGGCACCTTGGCGATGCGCGACGGCTCCGGTGAAGGCGCCGCGGCGGTGGCCGAACAGCTCGGAGTCAGCCAACGTCTCCGCGATGGCCCCCACGTTGAGCGGGACGTAGGGGCCCGTCGGGCGGCCCAAGGTGTGCAGCGCTCGCGCTACCAGATCTTTGCCGGTGCCCGACTCGCCCTGAATCAGGATCGGGGCGCGCGTCGCGGCGTGCCGCCTGACCTCTGCGGCGATCCGCCGCATCGGCTCCGAGCTCCCGACGATGCCGGGCAGACCGCCACCCTGCGCAGCGGCCACGCCCGCGCCAACCCGCACGGTGACGGTGGAGCGCCCGATCACGAAGCTGGCAGCAGCGCGCTCGAGCCTGGCCCTCGGCACGCGCGCTCCGCCCACGAACACTCCGTTCCTGGAAGCCAGGTCCACGACCTCGACCCCCCGGCCATCGCACTGCAAACGGCAATGTAGATGGCTCACCGCGCGATCTTCGAGCCGAACATCCGCCCCTACCCCGCTGCCGAGCGTCAGGCTGCGCCCCGCAGCGAGCTCGAAAGGGCCAGCTCCACCCTCGCTCGACCCGACCTCGACCTGCCAGGGACCGGGGTCCGCGTCTCCGAGCCTGCGAAGCTCCAGAGTATCGTGAGCGTGCTCGTCGTCCGTCAGCGGGCCCATCGGGGCTCCCATCGGCCCGCACCCGCCCTGAGTTGCGCCGGAAGAAACGTGGTAAGAGCCGGCCCGATGCAGCGACCCCAACCGTCGCGGGTCGGTAGCGCCCCGCTCCCGACCCTGATCGCCGCCACCTGGCTGGCTGCCTGGCTGGTTCAGGCAGCGCCCGTTCTGGCTCAGTCGCCAGCGCCGGCGAGGGCAGCGAGCCCGCCGGCCACGGCGGTCGCCGACACCACGCAGAATCGCCTCGATCCGCAGTCGCCTGGCGTGAACGTGGTCGACGACGCCGACCCGCTCCCCCCGCTCTCGCCGCGAGCCAAGGATCTGCTCACCGGTCACCTGATGCTGACCGCTTCGGTTGGCCCCACCTGGTCACTCGGCCGCCTGGGCAGCGATATGCTGGCCGGCGACTCGTTCGGGGCGGGACTGGGCGCGCAAGCGGATGCCGGCTTCGGCGTGAGCCGCCAGGTGGTCGTGGGAGCTTGGGGCTCCCTCGCCCGCTACGCGGACGGCGACGACTGCGACCCGCCAAAGGCAAATGCGCCGCCGAGCAGCGCGATCAAGGCCTGCAATGGTGAGTCGTTCGCGGTCGGCCCGTTCGTGCGCTACCAGCTCTCGCAGGGTCTGCGCTTCGATCCGTGGGTATTGGCTGGAGCTGCCTATCGCCAAGTAACCTTGAACGACGTCAACGGCGTCACGGGCACGTTCAGGGGCATGAGCTGGATGCGCCTCGAGCTGGGCGGCGACTACTACCTCTTCTCCGGCTTCGGCTTCGGTCCTTACGCTGGCTTCGCGCTCAGCTCCTACTGGGATCGCCCCAGCGGCGCCGGCGCGGCCCGCGTGAGCACGGAGCTCAATTTCGGGCTACGGCTGCTGCTCGACGTGCCCGGTCGCTGAGCGCGTCGTTGGGGCCACGGCCCCCATGACTGTCGCTCGCACGCGCGCCGCAGCGAGCCGCAGCCCGCTGCGACCTGAATCCCGAGCGCGCGCCGCACCTGCGTGTACTGCTCACCGACGAAGTAGAGCAAGAGCTCCTTCATCTTGTCGGCGGCCGACAGATCGCCCGGCAGCTGCTGCTCGGCGCCGATGATCTTCTTGGCGATCTCCAGATCACCCGAGACGATCAGGCCCGCGCGGCAAGCCGTCAGCTCGACCGCCTGGTTCCAGCGCTTGATGTTGACCTTGGCGCCCTCTTCGATGAAGCGCTTGACCACCATGCGCAGGCCCTCGAGCTGCACCGGCTGCATGAACTTCGACAGCTCGCGCGCGGTGGCCTGAATCTGCGCCAGCATGTCCTGCGGCAGGGGCGTCTGCGGGGCAGCGATCATCACGCCCGCGTAGAGCATGATGGTGAGCTCCGCCTGCGTGGGGAATAGCGTCCGGATGTAGTGCTCCCCGCGGTACGAGGCCATGTGCTTGCCGCACATGAACGTGAGCTCTTGTGGCTGGAAGCCGGTGAGCACCGTCTGGCCCGCCACCGAAGCCGGCGGCATGGTCGGCACCGCGACGATCGCACCCGGCACGTCGTTGCGCACGTACAGGTCCGGGCTCTGGACTCCGAGCACCTGCGCCGCCCAACCGAACGTCTTTGCGAAGGTGACGGTGGAGGTGGCCGGATCCTGCTTGAAGCGCTTGTCCAGCACGGGGGGTTTGCCCTGCGCTTGCAGCTGCGCGACCTTGGCCAATAGCGCCGCGGGCGCGATCATCTCGAAGATCTTCGAGACATACAGGTTCTCGTCCTGGTGGAATACGTACTTAATCCAGTGCTCGTTCGAGAGCCGACCCTTGACGGCCAGCATGCCCTGCGGCCGGTAGTCCTCGAAGAAGCGCTTCTCCTCTTCGTCGGCCTTGCGTAGGAAGGCCATCGCCGCAGCCAGGCACCAGGCCTCGTCGTACGACTGCTTGTGCAGGTACAAGCGATAGAGCGCGCGGTACGGATCGATCTTGAGCGGATCCGCATCCAAGATCACGCGCTGCTCGCCGATCGCCTCGTCCCACTGCTCGCTGACCTCGTACAGCTCGGCCAGGATCTGATGCACGGTGACCTCACCGGCCTTCACGCTCGACGCCATCTTGAAGGCTTCGACTGCCGGCTCGGTCTGCTGCAAGCGGTCGCGATAGATCAAGCCAAGCTGGTGCCAGAGCGTGAACTCTAGGTCGTTGTTACCCTTGCCCGCGATGCGGTGGAGCATCTTGCGGTAGGCGCGCTCGAGCTGCTTCCAGTTCCTTTGCTGCGTGAGGATCTTGTTGATGCGCTCGAACGACTCCAGGTAGCTCGGATTCAGGTCGAGGGCGTCATTGAACAGCTCGACGGCGCGGTCGCTGTCCTCGATCTTGTCGCGGTAGATCTGCGCTTGCGTGAATACGTAGCGCGCCTTGATCTCGGGCTTCTCTTCCATCTCGGCGATCGACGCCAAGGTGTCGACCATCTTCTGCCAATCGGCCGCCTGCTGGTACAGCTGCAGCAGCTTGTGCAAGAGCACGTGGTCGACCGGCTTGAGATCGCGCGCCTCCTCCAGCGCCTCGATCGCCTTCTGCGGATTCTTTTCCTTGTCCGCCCAGATGTCGCCGATCTCGACGAGCACCTTGAAGCGCTCCTCGCCGTCGAACACGCTGTCCAGGATCTGCCGCTTGTAGGCAGCGACCTGCTTCCAGTCGTTGCTCTTGGCGTAAACGTCGACCAGCGCTTCGAGCGTCGGGCGGTGCTCGCCGTTCAGCGCCAGCGCCTTCTCGAAGTTGTTGATGGCCTGCTTGGCCTGGCCCTGCTCGCGCTTGATACAGCCCAACCGATAGTAGACGTCGGTGCGTGATTCGCTGTCGCCCTCGTCGAGCGCGGTCAGCACCTTCTGGTAGTTGGTGAGCGCGCTCGGCCAATCCTGAAGCCGGAAGGCCACGTCTGCGATGCCGCGGATCGTCTCCTGATCGGTCAGGTCCAGCTGGTTGGCGGTCTGGTAGGCCTTGAGCGCCTTGTCGTTGTTGCCCAGCGCGGCGTGAACCTTGCCCAGCAGCTTGTGGAACGTGTGCTGCTCGGTACGCTCGCGGTTCTTGCTCTTCTTGACCAGCAGCTCCGCCAGCGGCTCGGCCTGCGCCCAACGCTCGGTCCGAATGTATTCCTCGACCAGCGGCAAGGCGGCTTCCTCGCTGTCGCCGTCACACTGGATGGCAAGCTCGTAGGCCTGCACCGCCAGCTCGTGCTCGTTCAGCATCTCGTCGCGCAGCTTGCCCAGCTCGACCAGTAGCTTGGCGCGTCCGCGCGGTGCCGGGGTGTTCGCTTGCTCCTGCTCGAGGTAGCGCGCAGCCCGATCCCAATCCTGCTCGTCGATGGCGATGGTGCGCAGGGCCGACAGCGACGGCAAGTGCGCCGGATCCAGATCGAGCGCCATCTCGAAGCGCTCTTGAGCCTGCCCGCGATCGCCGAGCTTCTCTTCGAGCGCCTTGCCGATGCGGAAGTACATGTCGACGCGCTGCGAGCCGTCGCTGGTCAGGTCCGCAACGCGCGTCATCGATTCGATGGCTTGCGCCGCGTCGCCCTGCTTCTCGTACAGCTTGCTCAGCGCTTCGAGCGCCGGCACGTTGGTGTCGTCCAGGTCGACGATGTTGCGGTAAGCGTCGATGGCGCGATCGACGTCGCCGACCTCTTCGGCGTAGACCTGAGCGATCGCCCCGTACAGCTCCACCTTGGTGGCGTTGCCTGCGGCTTCGCTGATGTGACGCTCGTAGGCGTTGATCAGATCGAGCCATTGCTTGAGGCGGCGGTAGCAGCGCTCCACGCCGACGTAGGCGCGCTCTTCCGCGGGGAAGATCTCGAGCGCCTGCTCGTAACGCTGCGCTGCAACGTCGAACTTGAGGAAGTGCTCTTCTTGGTGCTGAGCGATCTTGAGCAGCACCTCGACGCGCTCGCGCTCAGTCTCGACCACGTCCAGCTGACGCTCGAGGATGGCCACCAGATCCGGCCAATCCTGGATTGTCTGATAGATGCGCTCCAGGCCGCGCAGCGCGTAGATGTTGCTGCCGTCCAGGTCGAGCACCTCGCGGAACACCTTGCCCGAGCGATCGAAGTCGCCCAGCGACGACTCGTACAGACCCGCCATGCGCAGCTTGGTGCTCGTGATCAGCTCGGCGTCGGACAGCCCCGCCACCTTGCTGGCCAGGATGCGCACCAGCTCCGCGTGGTTCTTGCCGTCCTCGTAGACCTGCTCCAGCGCGCCGAGCGGCGGCAGGTAGTGCGGATCCACTTCCAGCGACCGGCGATAGTAGGCGATGCCCTGATCGGGCTGGTTCATGTGCTTGTGCAGTAGCTCGCCCAAGTCGAACAGAATCGCCTTACGATCGTCGTTGGTGACGGCCACGTCGAGCGCGCTCTGCAGCGTCTCGCCAACCTTCTGCCAATGCGCACCCATGCGGTGGATGGCGGCCATCTGACGTAGTACCTGAACGTTGTTCGGGTCCAGCGCCATGATCTGCTGGTAGTAGGGCTGTGCGTAGTCCGGGCGATCGAGGTCCTCGCCGTACCACTTGCCCAGGCGCAGGCAGAGTCGAATCTTGGTCTTGGGATCGGTCTGCTCCGGCAGCCAGGCATTGGCGGTGTTGATCAGCTCACCCCAGCGATTGGTGGCCTGCGCCATGCGCTCGAGGTAGCGAGCCGTCTCGTCGTCGCCGAAGTCTTCGCTGAAGGCGTTGACCAGCGCGTCGAAGGCCTGGTTCTTGTCGCCGATCTTCTCTTCGAACACGCGCGCGATGCGGCGCAACAGATCGTTGCGCTCGCTCACGTTCTCGCGCGTTTCGAGCCGATTCAGGTACAGCTCGACCAGCGTTTCCCAGCGTCCGGCCGCCGTGTGCAGCCGCTCCAGCGCGTCGAACGCCTCCTGGTGGGTCGCGTCGATGGTGAGGATCTTCTCGAAAGCCGGAGTCGCCGAGTCGTAGTCGTTGATCTCCTTCTTCCAGATCTCGGTAACCTCGAGCAGCTCACGCACCTTCTCGGCGGGATCCTCGAGCGCTTCGGCGCGCTGCATCTTCACGCCGACGACATCGGCCGCGCGATCTTCTTTGCGGTAGATCGCCTCCAACTCGGCCATGGCCTCGAAGTCGGCCGGATCGATCTCGAGCAGCTTGCGCCACGCTTCGGCCGCGTCGTACGGCTGCGACAGCTGGCCACCGTAGGTCTTGCCCAGCTCGCGATAGATGCTCTTGAGCTCTTCGGCGTCCAGCAGCGCCGCCGCGCGATCGATGGTGGCGTGCAGCGCCGACACCAGCTCTTGCGGATCTTGCCGCGTGCGCCAGACGCGCGCGATGGCGCGCAACGCCGCCACGTTGGAGAAGTCGATATCGAGCACGCGCTGCCAGGTCTCGAGCGCCTCGTCGTCGCGATTGAGGCGTTCCGCGAACAAGCGCGCGCGCCGGGTCAGCACCAGCACGCGATCGTCATCACCTTCGGCGATGTCGAAATGGCGCTCGAGCACGTCGGCTAGCTCGGCCCACTTACCCTGCTGCTCGTACAGACCCGCCAGCGCACCGAGCGCCTCGGGGTCCTCACCGCGCAGATCGAGCACGCGCTTCCAGCCGTCGATGGCGCCGTCCACGTTGCCCAGGCGGTCCGCCGCGAGGTGCGCGATTTTCGCGCGAATTTCGGCTTCCTGCACGTCTCCGGCCGAGTTTTCCAGCTCGCGCTGGAACACCGTATTCAGCTCCTCCCAGGCCTGGTTCTGCTCGTAGATGCGACCGAGCGCAGCAATGGCTTCCTCGTTGGTCGGACCCAGCGTGTCGAAGATCACGCGGTGCGCGCGGATCGCGTCGTCCAGACGCCCCAGGCGCTCCTCGTAAACCTGACCGAGCCGACTGTAGAGCTCGACCTTGTCGAGGGTGTCGTCGGCAGCCACGGCGCGCTGCTCGAGCACGCCCGCCAACTCGGGCCATTGCTCGAGCGAGCTGTAGATGCGATCCAGGTTCGCCAGCGCGTCCTTTTCGCGCGGCTCGACCGTGAGCACGTAGCGATACGTCTCTTCGGCCTTGGCGACGTCCGCCAGCTCTTCCTCGAACACGCGCGCCAGCTTCTTGCCGATGGCAGCCTGCGTGGCGGTGTCCACGCCCTCGATCGACAGCACGTCGGCATAGGCGTTCGCCAGCGGCTCCCAGCCGCCGTCGAGCATGCTGGCCAAGCGCTCGATCTCCTCACCGGTACGCTCGTCCAGCGGTGCTTCGCGGATCGCCCGCACATGCACGTTGAACGCCAGCACCGGATCGAGCAGACGCTCTTCCGCGTCCTCCGCGATACGGTGATACATAGTCACGCGCTCGGCGGGATCTTCGGTATGCGCCAGCTCGGCCTCGCGCACCCGAATCAGCTTCTCCCAGGCGCTCATCGATTGGTACAGCGGCTCGAGGATCGCGCCGATTTCCAGCTGCTTGGTGCTGGACTCGAACAGCGCCTCCAGGGCCCGCAGCGTGTCCTCGTGCTCGGGCGCGGCGCTGATCACGTCGCGGTAAGCAGCGATGGCCTTGTCCAGGTCACCGAGCCGCGTCTGGTACACCTGCCCCAAGCGGAACTTGAAGCCCAGAATCTCGTCCGGGCTCTGCCCGATCTCGCTCTCGCGAGCGAGCACTTCGGCCAGGTCCTGCCAGCGCTCGAGCTGAGTGAACAGCCTGTCGAGCGAACGCACCGCCACCTGGTTCTCGGGATCCTTCTCCAGCACCAAGCGATAGCGCTGAACTGCCTGCTCGAAGTTCTCGAGCTGAACCTCGTAGACCTGCGCGGCGCGCAAGCCCAGCTCCACGAAACGCTCGGGCTCGCCGTGCAACTTGTCGAGCTCGCGATCGTACAGCTGCGCCACGAGCGGCCAGCGTTCGATCATCATCGCCAAGCGCTCGAGCGAGCCAAGCGACTCCTCGTTCTGACTGTCGACCGAGACGGCGCGCGCGTAGGTCTCGAAGGCGCGCGAGTGATCGCCGAGGCTCTCCTCGTACAGGCGAGCGATGCGGTGGAGCAGCTCCACCTTCTGGAAAGGATCGTCGGCGAAGCGTACGGTCACTTCGAGCACGCTGATCAGCCGCGGGTAGTCACCCATGGCGTCGTAAACGGGCTCCAGCACGGAGGCTGCCGCGAGCGGCGCTCGCTCGCCGTTCTTGATGCCTTCGAGCGCGTTCAGCGTCGGCGTGTGATCCGACTGAATGTTCAGGATCTCGCGGTACAGCTCCACCGAGCGATCCACGTCCTGCAGGTGCTTCTCGTACAGCTCGGCGATGCGATAGTGGAAGCTGACGGCCTCCGCCGGATCCGCGGTGAGCTCGGCTTCGTGCTGCAGGATGCTGAGCAGCTCCTCGTAGTTGCCAGCCGCCTGGAACAGCACGTCGAGCCGCCCCAGCGCCGTGAGATCGTCGGGGTCTAGCTCGAGCACCTTCTGATAGGCGTCGATGGCACGGCGCACGTCGCTCAGCTCGCGCTCGTACACGGCACCCACCTGGTAGAAGATCATCTTCTTCTCGTCCGGATCAGCGACGAGATCGGCCTTCTTGGAGTAGACCGAGAGCAGCTCCTCCCAGCGCGACGAGCCCAGGTACAGCTTGATCAGCGAGTCGATGCTGCGCAGATCCTCGCCGTCGATTTCCAGAATCTTGAGGTAGACGGCGATCGACTGGTCCTGGCGCTCCAGCACCTCTTCTTCGATCGCGGCAGCCTGATACAGCGCCGCCTTCTGTTGGTCGACGTCTTCGAGGATCTCGGCCTTGCGCTGGAGGATCAGCGACATGTCCGCGTAACGCTCCGTGGACTGGAACAAGCCCTGGAGTGACTCGGCGGCAGCCAGATTCGTCGGATCGATGCTCAGCACCTTGCGGTAAAGCTCGATCGACCGCTCCACATCGCGCACCTCGACCTCGTAAACGCGAGCGGCAGAGCTGTAGAGGCTCGAGCCGACCTCCGGATCCTTTTGCTGCGAGGCGAGTTGCTCGAACACGCGCGCCAGGTCCTGGAAGCGGCCCGTGGCACGAGCCAGCCGGTCCAGACCCTCTAGCGTTCCGTCGTTGGTCGGGTCGGCCGCGAGCGCGCGCGCCATGGTCTCGAACGAAGCGTTCAAGTCACCAGCCGCGTCCTCGTGGAGCTGAGCAATCTGATGCAGCAGCTCCACCTTGCGCTCCGCATCGTCGGCGCGTGCGACCTGAACCTCGTGCACGCCGATCAGCTTTTGGTAGTCGCCCTGCGTGCGGTACAGGGGTTCTAGGATCTCGGCGATGGCCAGCGAATGCGTGCCGCTCTGACCGAGCCGCTCGAGCGCGCCCAGCGCTGTCTGGTTGGTGGGATCGCGATCGAGCACCTGACGGTAGCCCTCGATGGCAGCGTCCACCTGCTTCATCTCGCTCTCGCGCAGCGCCGCCAGCCGCAGCATGAGCGCCAGCTGCGACTCGTCCGTATCGGCCAAGCCCAGCTGCGTCTCCAGGTTCTCCGCCAGGTCGGTCCACAGACCGCTGCGTGTGAACAGGCCGTCCAGCGCGTGCAATGCCACCTGACTGGTCGGATCGAGCGCCAGCACCTCGCGGTAGCCGGCAATCGCCTCGTCGGGCTTGCCCAGCTTCTCCTCGTAGACCTGCGCCATCTGAGCGTAGATCGCCTCACGCTCGCCGCCGTCCTGAGCCAGCTCGATGCGCTTGCGGAAGACGCCAATCAGCTCTTCCCAGTGACCGGTGCGCCGATACAGCGCGTCCATCGCCTGCAGCGCCTCGGCGTCGGAAGGATCCAGCGCCAGCACCTTCTCGTAGCTCGATGCTGCCTCGTCGACCTTGCCCAGACGCTCCTCGATCGAAGCCAGGCGCATCCAATACTGGCGAGCCAAGTCCGGATCGCTGAGGCCGGCGGCCACCTCGTTGTAGATGGCGATCAGCTGGTCCCAAGCGCCAGCCGCCTCGGCCAACTGCTCGAGCTCCAAGCGCGAGTCGACCAGGCTGGGATCCTCCTTGAGGGCGCGCGCCTGCGCGTCCAGCGCGCGATCCAGCGCACGCAAACGATCCGCCGCCACGAACGCGATCTTGCGCAGCAGGGACACCTTGCGCTCGACCTGCTCGTCGCTGGCCGCCAGGATCTCCAGCGCCGCGATCAGCTTCTCCCAATCCTCGCGCGCCTCGTAGATGCCTTCCAGGATGGCCGCGGCGTCCGCCTTGAGCCCCTTCTTCTTCAGCATGCCCTCGAGGGCCAGGCGGGCACCCTCGTGGTCGCCGTTGATGAACAGAATCTCGCGGTAGTTCTCCAGCGCCGCACGCTCGTCGCCGAGGTGCTCGAGCTGAGTGCCCGCCAGGCGATATTTCAAATCCACCAGCGTGGCTTCTTCGCCTTCCAGCTCGATGCGTTGCCGCAGTACTTCGGCATAGCGATCCCAAGCCTTGGTCTTGGCGTAGAGAGCGTCGAGCGCCGCCAGCGCCGTGGCGTCCGCGGCGTCGTCTTCGAGCACGGCCTGATAGGTCTCGATGGCAGCGGCCGAATCGCCAATCTGTCCCTCGTACAGGCGCGCGACCTCGTACAGGATGTGCTTGCGCTCGGCCGGATCACTGACCAGCTCGCGCTTCTTCGCGTACACGTCGAGCAAGTCGCGCCAGCGCTCTGTCTGGCGATACAGGTACTCGAGCGCGCCGAGCGCCGTGGTGTTGTCCGGCTCGCTCTCGTAAACAGCGCGGTATTGCGCCAGCGCGTCGTCGACGCGGCCGGCCTGCTCCACGAGCACGCGGCCGAGCTTGAGCCGCAAGGCGTTGGCGGTGTAGCCGTCGCCCGCGTCTTCGGCAGCCGTGATGGCCGACTTGTAGGCGCCGATCACGGCTTCCCAATTGCCGGTCTGGGCAGCCGCGCGCTCGATGTCGGCCTGGCTCTGCTCGTCACCCGGGGCGATCTCGAACGCCGCCAGGTAACGCTCGAAAGCCTTGGCCTTGTCGTTGATGCGGCCCTCGTACAGCGCCGCGACCTCACGTAGCAGGAGCAGGCGCTCGCCCGGCTCCTGCACGTGGTTCAGCTTGACCTCGATTGCCGATCCCAACCCCTTGGGGTTATTGGAGGTGGCGTAGATCGGGACCAGGCGCTCGGCGGCTGCCAAGCTGTTCTCGTCGAGCGTCAGGATCTTCTCGTAGGCACGCGCCGCGCGATCGGCCTTGCCCTTCTGGGTCATCCACAGCTCGGCGATCTTCATCAGCATGCCGATGCGCTGCGCGTCGGTCTCCGCGCGGCTCTCGTTGCTCTCGAGCACGCGGATGAACTCGTCCCACTTGCCGCTCTCGGCGTAGAAGACCTCGAGGTCGTCCCAGCGGCCGAGGGTGAGGTACTTCTTCTTCAGCGCCTCCTGCGCCTTGCGGTCCTGCGGGTTGAGCGCGAGGAGCTGACGCCAGGCCTCGACCGCGGCCTCGTCGTCGTTGAGGCGCTCGCCGTAGAGCGCGCCGAGCTTGCCGAGGAGGACCTGCTTCGCGGCGCTGTCGTAGGTCGAGTCGACCTGCTTCTGGAGGACGCTCGCGAGCGCCGGCCAGTCCTTGGCGCGCTCGTGGAGGCCGGCGAGAGCGTTGAGCGCCTCGGCGTTCTCGGGATC
>DATDEV010000590.1:0-3985 GCA_036522995.1 Polyangiaceae bacterium | reverse complement strand
AGGCAGTCTAGAGCCATGCAGAACGCCAATTCCGCCGATGAGTCGATCACGGGCATCAACGTCACGCCGCTGGTCGACGTGGTGCTGGTGCTGCTGGTGGTGCTGATGGTGACCGCTACCTACCTGGCCTCGCGCGCCATTCCGGTCGACCTGCCCCGGGGCAAGACCGGGGAGGCCAGCGCAGCGCCGCTCACTCTGAGCCTGACGCAGGCCGGAGCCTTGTATGTCGACGGCGTGCCACACAGCGAGCAGCAGCTGCGCGACAAGCTGGCGACCGCCCGCCGCCGCGATCCGGAGCTGCGCGCCGTGATCGCTGCGGACGGTGCCGTGCCGCACCGACGCGTGGTCGGGCTGATCGATCTGCTGCGCCAGGAGCACGTGGACCGCTTCGCCATCAACGTGGACGCCGATGACCTGGTCAAACCCTGACGGCGAAGCCATGCGCGCCGGGCGCCTCTTGCCCTGGACGATCGTCGCCAGCTGTCTGCTGCACGGCGTGGCGCTGGCTTCGCTGGCCGCGGCCCCGTCCGCGCGCGTCGCGAAGGCGCCGCGTACGCAGCTGCGCTTCGAGGTGGTGCGAGCTAGCCAGCGCTTGCCCGCTCCGCCGCCAGCGCCCGCCGAGCCGAGCGAGCCAGCGCCGCCGCCGCCTGCGCCCGCGCCGACACCGAAGCTCGCGCGCGCCGCGCCCGAGCCCGCGTCAGCACCCGCTGCTCCGCCGCTCGAGAGCCCGAACGCTGGCGTGACTCTCGCGAGCACGGGCGACGGAGCCGGCAACGCCATCGTCCTGCCGCTGGGCGATGGTGGCCGGCTCGAGCCCGCCCGCGCGCGCGTGGCAGGGGCGCCGGTAGCCGCAGCGCAGCCGGCTCGAACGGTGCCAGTGGCCAGCGAGCCGGTGCTGGTGGCCGTGGGCGATCTGTCCTCGCGTCCGTCCCCGCCCGCGCTGGGGCCGTCGCTCGAGCGCCACTACCCGGCGGAAGCCCGACGCGGCGGCCTGAGCGGTAGCGCCAAAGTGCGCGCGCGTATCGATCCGGACGGGGTGGTGCGGCGCGTGGCGCTGCTGGACGAGAGCGCAGTCGGTTTCGGTAGCGCTTGCTCGCGAGCCCTGCAGGGCTCGCGCTGGGGGGCGCCGAAAGACAAGGCAGGTCGTTCCGTCGCCACGGAGATCCGCTACACCTGCCGCTTCGTGGTCCAGCCATGAGGTTTGCCGTCGCCGCCCAGCACGCCGTTTTGGCATTGGCGCTTGCGTCATGCTGGCTGCTCGTGGGCGGCGCTGGGTTGGCGCAGCCAGCACGCGAGCCTCCCGCCGCCGCGCGCGCGCCGGCAGCCGCGAGCGCGAATGTACCGCTGCGTGTGTGGGTGGATGCGACGGGCGAAACAGTGGACGGCCCGAAGCTGCGCGAGTCGCTGTCGCGCGAGCTCGGGCGTGAGGTGGTGTTGGCTGCCGACGCTGCGAGCGCCGACCTGCGGATCCGCCTCAGCGACGAGACCCATGCCGAGGTGACGTACACGACGCCGAGCGGGGAGCAGCTGGTGCGCAGTGTCGAGCTGCCGCCGGATCCCGAGCGCAGTGTGCTCGTGCTCAGCTGGCTGTCCTTGAATCTCGTGCGCGACGAGGCTTCGGAGGTACTGGACGAGCTGCGCGCACGTCGCAAGGAGGAACGAGAGGCCGAGGCGCGCGCCGCGCTGGAAGCAACGGCAGCGCTGGAGGCCAAGGCCGCCGCCGACAAGGCCGCCGCCGACAAGGCCGCGGTGGCCGCGCAGCCCGAGCTGCTACGCGATCGGCGCTTCGACCTCGCGCTCTGGACCCCGATCTCGATCTTGCCCGACAGCGCCAAGCGCGAGCTTGCCTTCCAGGTGGCGCTCGGCTGGGGCGAAGCGGGCGCGATCCGCGGCGTGGCGGCCTCGCTCGGCGGGCTGCGCTTGCACCAGAGCCTGCGCGGCATCGCCGGCGGCATGGCATTCGTGATGGTCGGCGGTAAGGCGCGCGGCATCCTGGGGAGCATGGGCTATGCGCACCTGTCCGGTGACCTGGAAGGCGTGCAGCTGGCCGTCGGCGCCGCCGTGCATTCCGGAGCGAAGCTCCACGGCGCGCAGCTGGCCGTCGGCGGCGCCATCGGCGGGGACGTCAAGGGCGGGCAAGTCGGCGGCGGAGTCACGTATGCGCGCTCGCTCGACGGACTCAGCGTCGCGGCCGGGGTCACGTTGCTGCGACAGCCGAGCCGTGCGCTGGTGGTCGCTGGAGGCGCCAACCTGTTCGGCGACCTGGATGGCGTCGCGGTCGCCGGCGGCGCGAACATCGGGCGCGACCTGCGCGGCGCCGCGATCGCTTCGGTCAACGTGCAGCGCAACGTGCGCGGTCTGCAGGTCGGCATCGTCAATGTCGCCGACCAGGTCGACGGCGCGGCCATCGGCATCATCAGCGTGGCGCGCAACGGTCGGGTGCAGCCCGTGATCTGGGGCTCGGGCGACCAGTCGGCGCACGTGGCGATCAAGTCCATCGCCGGCTACGTCTTCACGCAGTTCGGCACCGGAGTGAGCCTGAACGCTGACGAGGTCTCCTTCGATTGCGGCATCGGCGCGCACTGGGAGCTGGATGCGCGCTTCTTTCTCGAACCCGGTGTGCACTATTCGAGCTGGGTGAACACCGACAGCGGCTCCGGCCCTCCCGATCATCAGGAAGTCTACTACCTGGTTCAGGCCGGATTGCGCCTCGGTGAAAAGCTCGATCTACTGGCGGGCGTGGGGCTCAGGCACCCCGTGGGGGACAATGACGATGCGGGGGTTGGGCCCGAGCTGAGGGGCGGGATCGCCTTCTTCTAAGTTGATGATCTCAATCATCATTCAGGCGTTGTTCGCTCCAGCTGACGTTTCGTTGAACGGACGCCCGGGCTCTGGGTACTCATGGGGTGTATGGCCAAGTCGAGCCGAGCTCGAGCAGAAACCCGCGGCGCAGCGCTTCGGGGATTGCGAGTCTGCCGTCCAGGCGCGATATGAGTGTCGGCGAACTCGTGTTCTCTCCGACCGCTCCGCTGTCCGACGCTTCCGACGCGGAGCACGATTTGGTCGCGCGCTTGGCCGCGGCGGACCCGTCGGCGGTGGGCGCGGTGTACGACGAGCATCATCGGGCAGTGCGGGCCTTCGCCTCGCGTCTGGTGGGCGACGCGGCCGCCGCGGAGGATCTGGTGCACGAGGTGTTCGTGGCGTTGCCGCGCGTGATGCGTAACTATCGCTTCGAGTCGTCGCTGCGTACGTTCCTGATCTCGATCGCCGTCAATCACGCGCGACATCACGTGCGCGCTGCCACGCGCCGCCGCGCTGCCATTGGTCGTTTGGCGCTGGAGCCGGAAGGCAACGTGGCCGATCCCGAGCAGCTGCAGCGGCGCAAGGAGCTGGCTTCGCTGCTCACGCGCGCGCTCGACACGTTGCCGCTCGAGCAGCGCGTGACCTTCGTGCTGTGCGAGGTGGAGGATCGCACCTCGCGCGAGGTGGCAGAGATCACCGGCGTGCCCGAAGGCACCGTTCGCACTCGCCTCCACCACGCCAAGAAGAAGCTCCGCGAAGAGCTGTCGCAGCGGGGGGTCGAATGAACGACGACCTGCTAGGAGTCGCCACGCGCGCCCTGCACGAAGAGACGGAAGAGGTCAGCGACGGCCGCCACACCCGCGCACGCGTGATGGCGAGCTTGCATCAGGGCAAGGTCAAGCGACGGACCCGCCTGGCGTTCGTGTTGCCACTGGCAGCGTGCTTCGCTGCCGGCAGCGCCTGGGGCGCCGCTACGGGGCGGCTGCCGGCGGTGTTTCACGCCATCGGTCGCATGGTGAGCTACGACAGCACGCCTGTGGCGCCGACCCAGCCCGCGGCTCGCCCGCAGTCGGTGCGCCCGGCACAGGCCGCGGGGCCCGCTCCCGCTAGCGAAACGGTCCAGCCCGACGAGCCGCTCGCCGCTCCGCCTGCGGAGCCCGCGCCCAGGGCAGCTCCCGTAACG
>DATDEV010000589.1:0-4199 GCA_036522995.1 Polyangiaceae bacterium | reverse complement strand
GCGTGAGCGCTGCCGCAGTGGGGGTGGCACCCGACGGTGGGTTGGCTTCCAGCTCCGCCAAAATCAGCGGGGCCGATTCGGTACCCGCTTCCACCGGCACCACGATGCTGTCGCTCGTCGGCACCTCGCAAGTTGCGGGCTTCTCACCGCTCGTGCCCGAGTAGGGATAGAGGTCGAGCCCGAAAGAGATCTTCGACTTCGTTTGCGCGAAGGTGGCGGCGAGCGCGGTCTGCAGCGCCTGCCACTTCGTGGTCGCGAAGCCGGCGGGCGTGTCGTCCATGCTGAGCGACTTGTCGACGACCAGGAGCACGTTGACGATCGGAGGCTCCGCGGCGACTTTGGTGGAGCCGCAATCGGCGCCTCCGCCAGATGACTCGGCGCCCGCGCCGGTGCCGTCGCCACCGAGGCCCAGGTTGAGGCCCGACTTGCCGCCCGTGCTGTTTGCGCCCGTGCTGCTTGCGCCCGTGCCGTTTGCGCCGGTGTGGTTCGCACCGGCGTTCGAGGCACCTCCGCTATCGAGCAGCGAGCCGTCGCTCGCGCCGTCGCCGCAAGCGACCGCAGTCGCGCAAGCCACACTGAGGAGTCCGAGGCTGCTGGCAGCCGCCCATTTCCGCCGATTTTTCATCATCTGCTTCATCCCGCGTAGCGGCAGACGCCCGTCGTGCACGGGACGCCGTTGCAACAATCCACGCCGCTGCCGCAGATTTGTCCGTACTCCGAGCAGGAGCCGCTGCTGCTGCCGCCAGTGCCGCCCGATGTGCCACCGCTGCCAGCCGTTCCGGGGGTGCCAGCGCTACCAGCGGTTCCGCCAGTACCGCTGGTTCCGCCAGTACCGCCTGGATCGTCACCGCCGCCGCAGGTGCCAACGGTGGAGCCGGGAGGTGTCAGGCAGACGCTACCGGGGCAGCAATCGCCGTTGATGGTGCACGAGTCGCCCGACTTTTGGCAAACGCCAGAGCCGCAACGCAGCACGCCGTCCATGTCGGGGACGCAAGGAGCGTTTTCGCAGCAGTCGTCCGTCGACGCACAGGTGTCACCCTCGTCCCGACAGGTGTCGCCCAAGCCGTTACAGCGAGGGATACCGAGCGGGTCGAGCTGGCAGACGCCGCCCTTCGCTCCGAGGCCGCCGCAGCAGTTGGCGCGGGCCGACGAGATGTCGCAGCTGTACTCCTTGTAGTGGCAAACGTTGCCCTGCGGGTTGCAGGCGCCGCCCGGCCCCGGGCCATTGCTCGGATTTCGGCACAGCCCGACGTCCTGACCCGGCTCGACCACACAGATGACGTTGCCGTAGCCGGGCAACGTTTCGTCGTCGGTGCCGCCGCAGCAATCTTGGTTTCGGCGGCACAGGTCGCCCGTGACGTGGCAGCCGTTGGCTGGCTGGCAAATCTTCACGCCAGTGGGACCGAACGGAGCGCACAGGCGGCTGCAGCAATCACCACAGTCTCCACAGATCACGCCGTCGACGCCGGTGCAGAACGCTGGACCGGCAGGTTGCTCGTTACAGGTGCCGAGCTCGGCCCCGGCCGCGATCGCGCAGTCTCCGGTGCAGCAGTCATTGTTGCGAGCGCAAACGTCACCCGGCTGAATGCAGTACGAGCCGCCCAGCGTGCACTTCTTGTCGGCTCCGCACTGGCCGGAGCAACAGTCGGTGCCGCTGTCGCAAGCGTTGCCGGCCGTGCTGCAGGCAGCGTTGAGCGGGGTGCAGCTGCCGTTGTCGCAGGAACCACCGCAACATTGCGCGTCGCTCGTGCACGCGCCTGTGTCCGAAACGCAGGCCGTTGTCGCGCACTTGCCGTCCGCGCCGCATTGGAAGTTGCAGCAATCGGGGCCGAGCTCGCAGCCCTGGCCTTCGTCGGCGCAAACCCCCACGACGGAAGCGCACTTGTCGGTCGTGGGGTCACAGACGCCCGAGCAGCATTCCGTGCTCTGAACGCACGTGGCTCCGACCGCGGTACAGGCCGGCAGTCCGGGGTCCGTCCCGGGGCCAGGGCCCGCTCCCGCTTCCGCCTCGCCGCCCGCCCCGTTGCCGCCAAGCCCGTTACCGACGCCGGCCTGCGAAGTGTCGCCAGCATCGCCGGTGCCGTTGCCAGCGTTGGCGCTCGTGCCGCCGTTGGTATTGGTGCTGCCGCCGCTGGTGGAGGCGGCACCCATGCCTACGTCTCCGCCCAGGCCTGAGCCTTCGCCCGCTTCTCCACCGGCCCCCGCGGGGTCGCCGCCAGAGTCGCTAGAGCCGCAGGCCCAAGTGAGCCAAGTAGCGGTAACTACAGCTATTACGAGACGACCTGCGTGACGCATTCGGGCGAGCTCCCTCTGGGACAAGGCAGAGCGTTTCGAAACGCGCTGCCAGGCGTTTGTGGCGGCCACTCGCCGAAATTATTAATGCCTGCTCGGCTCGCCAAGTGCGACACCGACGCACACCCCGCGGAGTGCTCGGCGGTCCCGACCTGCGCGGGATAGCGTTGCCGTAGATGGACAAGGATGCGCTCTCGAAGGCGCTCGGCTGGGTGGTCGGAATCGATTCCGGCGAAGCGATCGATCACGTGAAGCGGCTTCGCGAGCGGCATCCCGAGGCCAGCAACGAGCTCCTCGCGGCGCAGCTGTTCGGCACTGCGCGTTGGAAGGCGACGAGCGTCGGGGTGCTCAGTGGCCTGCCAGCGAACCCGTGGGTGATGGTGCCGGCGGCGGTTGCTGACTTGGCCACGGTGCTGCGGATCGAGACCGAGACAGTTGCGCGCGTCGCGCTCATCTATGATCCGGATTTCTTCGAGCAGCCGGATGCAGCCTGGGAGCTGCTGGTGCCGGTGTTCGGGATCGATGCGCTGAGTCAGTTCCTGCGCAACCTGGGGGTGCTCGGCTCGATGGGTCTGACCCGACAACTGGTGCGCCAGTACCTGTCGAAGGAGACGCTGCGCGTGTTTCAGAAGGTCATGCTCAAGTACTTCGGCGTCAAGGTGACGCAGAAGAGCCTGATCTCGAAAACGCTGCCGCTGGTGGGCGCCGTGATCGGCGGCGGCTGGAACTTCGGCGAGGTGACGTTCCTTCGACGCCGCACGATCGCGTACTTCCAAGACCGGCCGCTCGTAGCCGAGTCGCGCAGCGCCGCTTCATGATAGAGTTACTTGCGTGAATGCCGAGGAGAAGCGACACGCCCGTGGAGCCAGGGCAGCGGCACGCCGGGTTAGCATGACCGGTGAAATCGTACCGCTGGGTCAGCCAAAACCGTCGCCCTACGCGGACAGCACGCCCGAAGAGAGACTCGCCGCGGCTGTGCGTCTCATCGAGCATCACCAGGCCCTTCGTGGCGACCATCCGACCGTTCCTCGGTCACAATGGCCGGGCGAGATCTCCATGGCCGGCGGGGAGCGTGGCTAAGCTCCCCCAAGACTTCGCAGATCTCCTGGTAGAGCTCTGCGAAGCCGACGTCGAGTTCCTGCTCGTCGGCGGCTGGGCCGTGATCCTGTACGGCCACGTCCGTGCAACGGACGACATGGACGTTTTCGTGCGGCCTTCGAAGACGAACTCCGAGCGCGTCGTCAACGCCCTGACGGCGTTCGGTGCACCGCTCCAGGCGCACGGCGTGGTTTCTGAACACTTCGTACAAGAAGGCCACGCCTATCGCTTCGGCGTTGCGCCGCTCGAGATTGAGATGCTGACCAAGATCAGCGGAGTATCTTTCGACGAGGCTCTGCAGGGGTCCAAGACATTCGAGCTCGACGGCTTTCAGATCCCGTACATCGGTCGATTGGCGCTCATCAGGAACAAGAAAGCGGCGGGTCGCCACAAGGACCTCGCGGACGTCGAGGAGCTCGAGCGTCTTGGCGGATCGTCTTGAGACTTGGGAGCACCGTCCATCGCCGGAGCGCCGCCCAGCTCGGGGGCGCCACCAGGGCTGCTGCCACTGCTCGCCATGCCGCCGAGCACGGATATTGCTTCACAGAGGCTCATGCAAATCCGGGAGAGCTGTAAAGCTCGGTCACTCACCGCGCGCTGGTGGTTGGTCTTGCTGCTCGGTGCCTGCAACAACAGCGTGCCGCCTCAGACGAAAGGCCCCGAGCAAGTCGCCAAGGTGGTGCCTGCAAGTGGCCAAGGCGAGTCCACGGAGCCGCGCGTGGGTCCCGGTCCATCCGGCGCCCCTGTCGAAACCGCGCCACCCAACGTGCCGGAGCTCAGGCCGGCCTTCGAGGGTCAAACGCGCGCTC
>DATDEV010000588.1:0-2763 GCA_036522995.1 Polyangiaceae bacterium | reverse complement strand
AGCTGCTGCGAGAGCTGCTCGGCCGCGTCGGCGTGGCTCGCGGCGTCGAGCAAAAATGCCTCCGGCAGCAGGCTACGAAAGCGCGCTGCCTCGAGTCGGATGTCGCTCAGCCGCACGCCCAGCTCGGCGGCGGCACGCTCGAGCGCTTGCTCCTCGCCTTCGAGCTTGCGCTCCTCGTCCTGCAGCTGCTGCTGCTCCTGCGCCGGGTCGCCGCGCTCGAGTAGCTCCGCATCGGGCAATAGCTGATCCAGCTCGGCCAGCGCGCTCACTACCGCACGCAGTCGCGTCTGAGCTTGCTCGAGCTGGCTGCCGAGCGCGGCTGCCTGGCGACGCAAGTCCTCGGTGCGCGCTTCTCGGGCGCGTCGGCCCAGGCTCGGGCGCTCGGGCCGACGCGTCACGCGCAGCGCCGGCCCTTCCATCACCAGCACGTCCGCCTCGTGCTCGCTGGCGCCGCGCTCCGCAAAACCGAGCTCGGTGCCTGCCGCAATCAGCCGCAGCTCGCCGAGCTCGCGAGGTTTGCCCTGCAACCGCTGACTGGCCACCTCCAGATCGTCGACCACGATCGCGTGCGTCAACGGGCCGAGCAAGGCTTCGAGCCGCGCCGCCTGCGCCACGTCTAGCTCCTCGAAGCGATTGCCGAGCAACTCGCCATCCAGCTCGTCGCGCAGGCGCAGCAGCTCGGCCGGAAATTGCCCGCCCGACGCCTCGAGCTGATTGGCGTCGCGCAGCCACTGCTCTCGCGTCGCCGTTTCGGCTTCGAGGCGGATGCTGAGCTCCTGCTTCTCGTTGCTGAGGCTGTCGCGTAGCCGCAGCGCTGCCTCGCGCGTGGGCGCGAACGCACCGGCCACGGCCGTGACGCGCTCCACGCGCTGCAGCAGCCGGCGGTGCTTGCCCAGGCTGGCCTGTGCCCGCGCCAGTCGCTCGCGCAGCGCGGCGCGCTCGGAGCTCACCCGGCTGCGCTCGCTTTGCAGCTGCTGCTTTTGCGCTTCGAATTGCTGCAGGTCGGCGTCGGCGCCGGTTAGCTTGGCTTCGATTTTGGCCAGCGCGTCGCCCGTACCGAGCTCGAGACCCAGCGCTTGGGCCGCCTTCTGCGCGGCCAGCTGGCGTTCGGCCAGCCGCCGTGCCTCCGCCAGCTGCGCTTCGAGCGCGGCTTTGCCCGTGAGCTTGGCCTCCAGCAAATCCAGCTCGCGCAGCGTTTCGCGAGCCACGTCGAACGCCTCTGACTCGCTGGGGGCGCGGTCCGGGGTGAGGCTTGCGAGCAGCGAATGCGCGCGCTGCCATTCGCGGGTCTGCTGCTCGCCGAGCGCCAGCGTGCGCTCGCAGTCGAGGCGCTGACTATCGAGCTCGCGGACTCGAGTAGCGGTTTCCTGCGCCGCTTGCGCGAGCTCCGCAGGCTGCGCGGTCGCGACGCCGAGCGCCGTGACCTCCGACAGCAGGCGCTGGGCGCGCCGGTAGGCGCTGGAGCGCCGGTGCAGCTCGTCGAGCCCCGCCTGCAGATCGGCCAGCCCGAGAGCTGCGCGCTCCTGATCGAGCTGCGCCTGCTTTCGGCGCTGCTTGTGCGCTTCGCGCGCTGCAGCCGCGTTCACCTGAGTCAGGCGCGCTGCGCTCACGCGTTCGAGCAGCGTGGCGTGCTCGGCGCGCAATTCGGCTTGCGTTTGGCGCAGTGCTTGGACTGCGTGCGTCAGGCGTGCTTGCTCGCGCAAGGCTTCGAGCGCGCTGCGTTGTTCCTGGACGCGCTCGGCGGCCTGCGCTTCCTGGGCCGCGAGCTCGTCGGCAGCGCGCATGCCCTGCTCGAGACCGAAGCGCGCGCGCGCCACTTCCCCGTCCAGGCTGCTGGCCGCGTCGCGCAGCTCGCGAGCGCGCTGCCGAGCGCTCTGCAGAGCCGAGCCGAACATGCCCTGCCCGGCTTCGTAAACCCCCGAGATCTCTTGCTCCAGCAGCTGCGCCTCGCTCACCTCCAGGCGCGTGCGCCGGCAGGCGTTCAAGTTCTCGCGCATGCGCCCGAGCGTGTCGCCCAGGCTGCCCTGCTCGCGCAGCAAGAAGGAGCGCAGCTCGGCCGTGATCGCGCGCGAAATGCCGCCCGTCATGCTGGTGCGGAGCATGTCGCCCAGCCGCCCGCGGTCCTCGTCGCTGGCCAGCCGCAGCGCGCCCACGCCCAGCTCGAACAGCTTCGCGAAGTAATCCTTGGCCGAGTCGAACACTTCCAGCTTCGCGCCGGCCTTGCTCACGTTGCTGCGCAGCTCCGCCAGCTCCGGGACGGCTTCTTCGGTGTCCGTGAGCACCAGCAGCAAATCCTGCAGGCGCACTCCGGGCGTGAGCTCACTCACCAGGAACGGCGTGAGCTCCAGCGTCGGCTCGGCCTTGCGCGTGAGCAGCACGCCGGCGATCACGCGCACGCCGTCGCCCAGCTCGAGCTCGAGCGCTGCGTACGAGGGGCGAGTCGGTTCGCCCAGGCGCCCCCAAATCCCGCGGTCGCCGCCGATCGCGGCCGTTTCCCCCAGGTTGGTGAAGCGCAGCCGCGTCATGTCGGGCAAGAGCACGATGTACGCGGCGATCATGACCGTGGTCTTGCCGGCGCCGTTGGCGCCTTCCAGCGCCGTGACGCGGCGATCGAGCTGGTAACGCTCGTAGAAGACGCCCTTCCAGTTCACCAGCGCGAGCGCCGTAGCCCGCGCGCGGCCCGTCACGAGTCCTCCGCGTCGCCAACGTCTGCGCTGGACGGCTCGCCCGAGCTCGTCGCGAAGGCATTTCTCAAGACTGCCA
>DATDEV010000587.1:0-3187 GCA_036522995.1 Polyangiaceae bacterium | reverse complement strand
ACTCGGTCATCGTCCTACGATCATGCGACGCTCCATCCTCTGCGTCCAGCTGGTTTCCGGCGGCCCATTTGCCGCAAAATGGGCCAGGCCAGCGAGTCGGCTCGGAAGCGGCCACGTCGTGCGGCCCGCCTTGGGCTGCCTCCATCCTGAGCCCTGGTGGCGAGAACCTACGAGATTCACAGGGAGGTCGGGAGATCGGGAGTCGTGCGAGTTTTTTGGGGGCGCAGCCTCGCTACGGAGCTCGCGTCACTCCATTCGGATCTGTAACGCATTCTCTCGGCGCAACGCAACGCAGCGACGCGATGGCTTGGCGCCCATGCTTCGCTCGCACGACTCCCGATCTCCCGATCTCCCTGTGAAAAGACTCAGGGCGCAGAGACGCCGGGAATGCGATCGAACGAGAAGGCCTGCCCCGCCACGCTGAACTTGCCGCGCAAGCACGCAGACAGGCGCGACGAACCGCCAACCATCAGCTCGAAGTCACCTGGCTCCACCACGCGCTGCTCGTAGGCGTCCACCAGCGAGAGCCGCTCGCAGGGGATGACCAGCTGCAGCTGGCGCTTTTCGCCTGGCTGGAGCGTCACGCGCTCGAAGCCCACCAGCGAGCGATTCACCCAGGTCACCGAAGTGGTCAGATCCGACACGTAGACCTGCGCGATCTCGGTGCCGGCGCGCTCACCGTCGTTGCTCACCACGACTTCCAGCTGCAGATCCTGGCCGGTCTGCAGCAGGGGCGTCGTCACGCGCAGCTCGTGATAGCTGAACTGCGTGTAGGACAGGCCGTGGCCGAACGGGAACAACGGCTCCTGAGTGATATCGGCGTAGCGATCACCGTGCTGTCCACGCACCTGGCTGTAGAAGATCGGCTGCTGCCCGACGTGCCGCGGATACGAGACGGTCAGCTTGCCGCACGGGCTCTGATCGCCGAACAGGATTTCGGCGAGGGCCTGGCCACCGCGCATGCCCGGATTGAAGCACTCCACGATGGCCCGGGCGCGGGCCGCGCTCGCCGGCAGCACCAGCGGCTTGCTCGCCACGAGCACCAGCACGAACGGGACGCCGGTCGCCGCCACTCCGTCGATCAACGCATTTTGTCCGCCCAGCAGCTCCAAGGTGCCGGTGCTGCGGGTCTCGCCGATGAACGGGATGTCGTCGCCGACCACCACCACCGCCAAATCGGCGGCGGCAGCGAGCGACACGGCCTCCGCCACCAGCGCCTCGTCGTGCGACCACAGGTTGCCCGCGGCGGCGTGCGTGACCTGGGCCTGCGGCACGCGCGCACGAATGCCGTCGAGCACCGTCGTCGTCAGCTCACGCGGGTGTCGGCCGTACTCGGGTCCGTATTGTGAAGCCCCGAGCGACCAATCACCGAGCTGCGCCACGGGATTGTCGGCGTTCGGTCCGAGCACCGCGAGCTTGGTCCACTTGCCGGCGTCGAGAGGCAAAATCCCGTCGTTGGCCAGGAGCACGATCGACTCGCGCGCCGCGCGCAGGTTGAGCTCGCGATGCTCGTCGCAGGCCACGACGCGCGCTTGCGCGCCGAGCTCGGGACGGCGCGGGTTCTCGAACAACCCCATGCGAAACTTCAAGCGCAGAATGCGGCGCACGACCACATCCAGCTCGTGCTCCAGCAGTAGACCGCGCGCGACCGCCTGCTGCGCGGCCTCGAAAAATCCGCGCGTGGCCATGATCAGGTCGTTGCCGCAGCGGATGGCGATCACGGCCGCTTCCACCAGGCTGGGCGCCACGCGCTGCTCGTAAACCAGGCGTCCGGTGTTGTCGTAGTCGGTGACCAGAATGCCCTCGAAGCCCCATTCCTGCTTCAATACGTCCTGCAGCAGCCAGCGATTGGCGGTCGAGGGCAGGCCATCGATCGACTGGTAGCCGGTCATGAAGGTCAGGCAACCTGCCCGCACGGCGCGCTCGAACGGCGGCAGGAAAAAGCTGCGCAGCTTGCGGCGCGAGATGTCCGCCTCGGAGGCGTCGCGCCCGCCTTGGGTCTCCGAATAGCCGGCGTAGTGCTTGGCGCACGCCAGCACGCCTTCGGGATCGTCGAGCCCCTTGCCCTGGTAGCCGCGGATCATGGCGGCGCCGAGCTCGCCGATCAAGAACGGATCTTCACCGAACGTTTCGCCGGTGCGTCCCCAACGCAGGTCGCGGGTCAAGCACAGCACCGGCGAGAAGGTCCAGTGCGCGCCCGTGGTGGCCATCTCGCGGGCGGTCACGCGGGCCACCTGCTCCAGCAGCTCCAGGTCCCAGGATGCGGCCATGGCGAGCTGGGTCGGAAAGATGGTTGCGCCCGGGTGAAACGAGTGCCCGTGAATGCCGTCCTCGCCGATCAGCAGCGGAATGCCCAGGCGTGTCTGCGCGGCGGCGTCCATGGCCTGCGCCAGGCGCTCGTTGAGGATGTGGAACATCGAGCCCGGCTGCATCTCGCGCACTGCCTTCAGCGGGTCGGACTGGCCGTCCCACTGCAGCATTTGGCCGACTTTCTCGGCCAGGGTCATGCGCCCCAGCAGGTCTTCGACGCGCTGCTCGAGCGGCAAGGCGGGGTCGCGGTACGGAGCGCCGAGCAGGCTCGCGTCGGTCATGACTGCGCGCTCGTCCTGCGCGCGCTCTTGCGAGCACCGCGTTCGAGCGCATCGTCGATGAGCCGGCTCACCAGCTCACGGGCACCCACCCCGCTCGCTTGCATCAACTTCGGGTACATGGAGATCGCGGTGAAGCCGGGCATGGTGTTGATCTCGTTGACGAACAGCTGGCGGTCACGGCTGAGGAACAGATCGACTCGCGCCAGCCCCTCGCCCTCCAGCACTTCGAAAGTGCGCAGCGACAGCTCGCGAGCCAGCGCTCGCTCGGCGGGGCTGAGCTCGGCTGGAATGCGCGTGGTAGCGCCGCCGTCGTCCAGGTACTTGGCCGCGTAGGAGTAGAAACCGTCTGGATGATCGACCACGATCTCGCCGGGCTCCGAGACGAGCGGCTCGCGGCCACCCAGCACCGCGCATTCGATCTCGCGCGGCTGGTCGAGCCCTTGTTCGACGAGCACCTTGTCGTCGAACTCGAAGGCGAGCTCGACCGCGCGCTCGAGCGCGTCGGGCGAGAGCACGCGGCTGACACCGACGGACGAGCCCAAATTGGCAGGCTTTACGAAAACCGGGAAGCCGAGCGCGGCGCTCACCGGCGCCAG
>DATDEV010000586.1:0-5678 GCA_036522995.1 Polyangiaceae bacterium | reverse complement strand
CCGTTGCACCCGCGCGTCACTCTCCGCAGTGTAAGCCAAGGTAACAAACCTGGGAGCGGTTCCAGGCCTCGTCGAAAGTTTCCCTCTGGTGGTTGTTCATCGACCTTTACTTGAGCGACTGAGCTCACCCGCTGTTGCGTTGCGTTGCGTCGAAACGAGGGAGACAAAACGCTGCCCGGGCGCCAAGCCCGTGCGCGCCGTTGACCGCGCAACCGCGGACTGGCAGGGCTCCGGATCTCACGAATGTGTCTAAATCTGCGTTAACATAAGGAAATCATGCGTCGCTCGGGTCTCAGGTATCGGACGTAGTCCTGGAGTCGAAGGCGCTCGGCGCCTTCGTAGGCCGGAATAGGCCCTCTGCCTCTTCGAGCGCGTGCCCGCTGGGATCAGGGGCGCTGCTCACCCCCACCGCGTCGGACGGTCGGCGGCTGGAGGCGACCTCGTAGGCGCTGATGCGATAGCTGGGGGCGGTGAGCGGGGCTCGGTCAGTCGGTTCGGTAGAGCAGACCCAAGGCGAGGCGCGGTGTGAAACCGCCGAGAGCGAAGCGCTCGTGGCCGTCGATTCTCACGCCACGTTCGTTCGTGAACCAGCGCCCGCCGAGCGACGGTACCAGCTCCACGGCACCGAGCGAGAAGGGGCGGCTCAGCTCGACGTCGAAAGACAGCGAGATGCTGTCGGTTCCGTCGCGTGCTGTCAGGTCAGCATGGGGCGCAACGAGCAGCCAGCTCGGCCCAACTGCGACGCCGAGCCTCACGCCGCGGGAGAATTCCGGCGCGAATTGCGCTTCCGCCGCCAACGACAGCTCGGTGAGGCCAAACTGAGCGTCCTGCGTGAAAGGCCGAAGCGCGCCCCCGCGCAAGCCATACCAAAACGGAGCGCGCCCACGCCGAAGGCCCAACAGCACGCCTCCAGCGAGCTGGCTGGCCCAAGCTTCGCCGACGAAGCTCGCGAAGAGCTCGATCCCGATTGAGCTCGCTGGGCGAGGCTGCCCGCCCGGCGGCGATTCGCCGTTCGATTGCGACGCGACCTGGGCGGCCACGGGAGTGGGCGATTCTGCTGCCTTTGGCGGCTCTTCAGGCGCTTTGGGTGCGAGCGGCTGCGTGGCGGGAGCTACTGCTGTGATTCGCTGACGACTCGCCAGTTCCTGCAAGACCTCGTCGACCGCTTGCATGACATCGTCGAGCAGCGACGCCGGAGTCGTCGTGATTCGTCGGCTGGTGCTGTCCGAACCGGCGCTGGCGCGCACTGCGATGCTGTCCACACCACAGGTGATGGCCACGCTCGCGGTCACATCGGCCGTCAGCAGGTTGGCGCGCACCCGCGACTCGAGCTCTCCGCCTTGCTCGCGGCTCAGCTGGGGGCAGTCGATCTGCACGACGCCGTCGGCCGCGCTCGTAGGCGCGCCTGTCAACAGCACCACGAGCAGCGCCACGAACTGTCGACGGAGCGACGGACTCACGCTCACAGACCCCGGCCTATAGCCCAAGGTTTCCTGCGTCGTGAAGACTTTGAAAAAAAAAGCAGCACCTTGCTCGAACCAGCGCCCGCCGGGAACTAACCACCTGACAGCTAAATTTGGGTCAGAAGCATGGAAAGTAACCGCATTGCGAGCAGGCGCATCGGCGCCTGGCGTCTAATGGCGGCGGGATCCCAGCGTGACGGTGACATCCAAGTCTCAAGCGAACGAAGCAGCTCGGAGGGCGGAGCCTCGACCGCTGAGCGAGCGCGATTTGTTCGAAGCCGTGTTTCGACACATGCGCACGTTGGCTGGAAGTGGTGCGTCGGATTTGGACGACCTAGTGCAAGTGGCTGCCGAGCAGGTTTTCAAGAAGCTGCCTTCGTTCGAGGGTCGTAGCGACGTGCTGACTTGGGTGTATGCGGTGTGTTACCGCGTGCTGCTCAAGCAACGCCGCTGGTATCGACGCTGGAGCGTGCGCTTTCGGTTCGAGCAGGAGGGTGACCCGGTGGCGTTGGTCGCAGAAGGGGCGCTGCCCAGCGCCGGCGTCGAACGGCGGGAGCGCGCGCGTGTGCTGCAGGCGGCGTTGTCACGCTTGAGCGAGCGGCACCGCGCCGTCGTCGTGCTGCACGATCTGGAAGAGCTCAGCATCGCGGAGGTGGCAGTGGTCGTGGACTGCAATGAGCTGACAGCGCGCTCGCGCCTGCGCGATGGTCGCAAGCGGCTGCGCGCGCTGCTGGATGCCGACCCGGCTTTCACCTGGGGAGGGCGCCATGAGCTCACGCCTTCCTGAAGACGAGCCGTTGCCGCGAGTCTGGGTCGATGCCTGGCGCGGCTACGAAGTCGAGCCAGCGCGAGTGCGCCGCGCCTATCATCGGTTTCTGAGCGAGCGCCGGCCTGGGCGTGCGCGCGCCACGGTCCTCCAGATCGCCCGTTGGGTGCTGGTGGGGGCCGTGATCGGTGTGGGAAGCGTCTACGCAGCGAGCGGTTCGTTGCGGCTACTCGAAGGGGCGTCGAGCAAGGAGCCGGCTGCCGCTCCTGCTCCGGCGCTGGTCGGCAGCGTGCAGCGCAGCACATCGACGAGCCCGTGGGCCGCGCCGATAGGAGGGCCTGCGCAGCCCGAGCCACACGTGAGGCCCGTGCCGTCGCTGCCGGCGCCCGTCACGTCCACGGACGAGCAGTGGCAACGCGCAGCACGCGGCCTGCGCGAGAAGGATTTCGTGACTGCTCAGGCCGCGCTCGACGATCTGTCGCGGCGGGGCAGCAGCTCCGAGCGAGAATCGGCTCGCTTGGTACAAGCGCAGCTGCTCATTTCTCGAGGTCGCAACGAAGACGCCGCCAGCACATTGCGTGAGCTGCGCAGCTTTGCGCAGTCGCCAGCGGTGCGCCAAAAGGCCAGCGAGCTTCTGGCACGCATCAGCGAAACTCCCCCTTCGCAGCGCTCATTTGCGCCGGTTGAGGGAACTAACGAGCCATGACACAACGGGGCAGTGGGCTCACGGCGTTGGTTTGCTTCGGCGCGGCCGCGACGGCCTGCGGCGGGTGGGTCGAGCTGCAGAGCGCGGAAACAGGCGCCGGAGGAGCAACAGCGGGAACCGTCGGGGCAACGACTGGTGCGCCGGCGAGCACGGGCGGCACGGTGGGCAGCAGTGCAGCGGGGCAGGGGCAGGGGCAGGGGCAGGCGGGCAAGTCGCAAGGCATGCCCGAAGCAGGCGGAGTGGGGGGGGAACTTTTGGGCGAAGCGGGCAGCGGGCCAGAATCGCCGATACTCAGCGTGCTCGCGCCTCCAGCGCCGCAACTGATTCCGGACGGGGCCGATGGACCGGGCATCACCTTCAGCGCTTCCGCCGTGATCGACGTGGGGAGCTTGGAGCGGGGCGCCCTCGCGGGCGCGACCGAATACTGCTTCAAGAAGCCGCAAAGCCAGTACACTTGCGACTGGCAGTCGCGCGAGCCTTTCGTGTGGACGGAGGCAACCGGCATGCGGCCACTCGATCGCCTCAATCCCGGCGGGCTGTCGTTCTTCCCGACCCACGTGAGTGGTGACGGAGACACTGTCGTCGGCGTTCACAATACCGCTAGCGGTTCCGGCTTCTTTCGCTGGACGAAGGCTGCCGGTGCCACGTCACTTGGCGAGCCTGCCGGTACGGTTTCGGGCCAACCTTTTGGCATGAGCAGCGACGGCAAGACCGTGGTCGGCTTGGCCAAGGTCGACGGCAAAAGCGGCGTCGGTCACGAGCAGTTCGTTTGGTCGGAGCAAGGCGGGTATTCGGTGCTGGGACAAAGCGCGGGCTGGCCTGCCGAAGGAGAGGTCGTTGGGGTGACGGCGGATGGTGCGACCGTGTTCGGGCAGACTACGTTTGCCAGCGAGACTCACTCCGCGTTCCGCTGGACACCTCAGGGTGGGGCGGAGCTGCTCCCCGGCCTGCCCGGGCTCAGCTACTGCTGGATCGAGCGATCCACGCCTGACGGCGCTGCGCTTTTCGGCACTTGTTCCGATGCTCAACGCATCGGCCATGCCTTCCGCTGGACCGAAGCCGGCGGTACGCAATCGCTCAGCAACCCGAGCGACGCTTGTGCGCTCAGGGGCATTTTCTCGGTTAGCGCCGACGGCAACACCGCCTTCGGCACCGTCGAATGCGGCGATAACGTCTACGCGCCCGGCCGTTGGTCGGCGGTAGCTGGCGTAAGCAAGCTGCCAAGCGCTCCCACGGGCTTTCGAGCCGATCTGGGACTCACCGGCAGCAGCAACGGCGACGTCGCCTTCGGCTCGCTGTTGCCCGTCGGTGGCCCGCAGCAGCCAGGCGGTGCGGGTTCCGCAGCATTCCGCTGGACTGCTGCAACGGGTCTGGTCCCGCTGCCGCCACCGAGCGGCCAAAATTTCACCGCCGCCAGCGCTATCGACGCGCAAGGCCTGGTGCTCGTTGGTCACAGTGGCGTGGCGAACACCACTAACCGAGCCGTCATGTGGGACGCCTCCGGGCTCCTCGACATCACGTCCTACGTGACCGGGCACGGGGTCGACCTACGGGGTCTCGAGCTGACGCATAGCGAGCGCGTAGCGGTCACGGGCGACACCATCCTCATCCAGGGCTTCGCCAACGCCAACAATCGGGGCGGCACCTGGTTTGCCCGCATACCCCTCAAACGTTAGGTCCGTCATCTGCGCGCTTAGCCGAGGCCAGGAGTCCATTGACGCCGTTAAGCGCGCCAAGCAGCCGGTCAGACGCAGCGGCGTCTCGAAAGGAGGAGGAGCAGCGAACACACCAGAAGCCAGCTCGTGAGCCCTCCCGACGACCCGCGCCCGAGGCTACACCCCTGAGAGTTTTCACTTGGATTGGCGTTCTGCTTGCTGCCGTTCTGTAGGTCGGTAAATGTTGCTGCGCCCTTTCCGTCGGCGCCACCAGTCAAGGCTCCAGTTCCCCCGCTGCCGACGCCGCCACCGGTTCCTGAACCGCCACCAGTTCCAGGACTCGCGCGGGTGGCGCGCTCAGATTGCTCTTGCTGATTGCTCGGGCTATCGCCCGATGGGCAGCTACGCCGAGCTGCAAAGCAAGCATCTAGACTGAACCCCTCGCAGCTTTTGCTCGTGAAGGCTGGCCCAAAAGCTGCGCACCAGTTGCTCTCGTAGCCCGCTGGAGGCACCACGCAGCCGAGGAGCGTCTGGCGCAAGTCGCCAGATAGCTCATCTTTGACTCCCACGCCGAGCCCCACCAGGCTCACGCAGTCTTGGCCGAGCGGCGTGACTGAATCGCTTTGGTAAGAGAAACCAAACATCTCGAAGCACAACTCGTCTCCCTCGACGTCGAAGCTGCGCTGCACGGGCATCCCCACTAAGGGCGAGGGGGGTTCGTTTGGGAGAGCGAGCGCGTAGCGATACTGCTTCACGTAGGGCCCGGTGAACGACGTCGTGACACGTGGGCGCACGCGCGTCTTTTCGGTGAACCACGCCGACACGGCACCTGCATCTTGTTCCAGACACTGAATCGGTACGCCCTCTGGCACGGTCTCGGCGGTGACGGAGCTGGTGTATTGGGGCAGCTCGAAAGCTGTATCGACGACGGTGAAGGGCGCGGTCGCCGTATTGAACACCCCCCTCACGGACGCAGAGTAGGTGCCAGCTTGGAGAGGGAGCTCGGGAATGAAGACGAAGTTGCTAGGTGCAGCGGTCGCGCCATCCGCAAACCGCCCCGATACCGGCGTGCCATCGCTCGCCGAAAA
>DATDEV010000585.1:0-3896 GCA_036522995.1 Polyangiaceae bacterium | reverse complement strand
TGCGGCACCCTCGTGCCGTGCTGCCTAGGGGCACAACTACGACAGGAATCGCACGCGCCCAGTCGCATGTCGAATCCGCAGGCCAGAAAGCGGCTGCGCGGGCTAGTAGGTGAAGCCGCTGCCTCCGATGAATTCACGCAGTAGCGATGTGGGCGGAACGTGATCGGGGTGAATCGGCACGAATAGTTGCAGTAGCTCGCGCAGCCGGCGTGCGCTCGGTGCCTCGACTGCATGGCGGGGCACTTCGCGCAGGTAGCGCTCGGCGTACACGCGCAGCACGCTGACCTCGTAGACCAGCGAGCTGTCGAACACGGAGTCCGCCTCCTCTTGGAATGGGAAGATGTGCAGTCGCTCGGCGCGACGAACGCTAGGCCAGCGGGCGAGCGTGTCGGCCGCCGCGAAGCCGCGCTGGTGCCGGTCGCGCACGATGCGGCGTATCAGGCGCACGTCAGCAGGCTCGAGGCACGAGAGCCGGTCGAACGCGAGCGACGTGGCCGGATGAATGAACACGTTGAAGCTCCTGCTGCGGCTGAGCCCGTAGATCGCCGGGTTCAGGGCGTGGATGCCTTCGATCAGCAGCACGCTGCGCTCGCCGAGACGGAGCTCCGTGCCCGCTGCTGGACGGCTCAGCCCCTGCTGGAAGTCGTAGCGCGGTGGCCGCACGCTGCCCCCGCCGAGCAGCGCCGCGAGGTTGGCACGCAGCAGCTCGACGTCGAGCGCTTCGAGCGCTTCGAAATCGAATTCGCCTTGCGCGTCTCGCACCTGATGCGCTCGATCCACGTAGTAATCGTCGAGCGAGAGCTCGAGCGGCTCGAGCCCGTTGACGCGCAGCTGCACTAGCAGGCGCTTGATGAACGTGGTCTTGCCGGACGACGAGGGCCCGGCCACCGCAACGAGCCGGACGTCGCCGCGCTGCTTGATGCTGTCGGCGATCGCGGCGATACGCTTCTCGTGGAAGCCTTCGCTGACCCGAATCAACTCCGCGACGTTGCCCTCGACACAGACGCGATTGAACGCGCCAACGCTGTCGACGCCGAGCAGCTTCAGCCACTCCGACTCGCTGCGTGTCATGGGCGCGCCGTAGCGCGGGGCGCGTAGCTCGAGCGCGATCGTGGACGCTGCTCGCTTTGGCAGCGTCGTCCGAATCCGCGCGCCGAAATCGAGCAGCAGCCCGAGCGGGTGCTCCAGCACGCGGACGTCGTCCAGCAGTCCGGCGTGGGGCAGCAGCGGGCGCGTCACGTTGGCCCAGGTCTCGCCGCAGCGCAGCAGGGTGACGACCGACTCCAGCGAGCCTTCGAGCAAGAGACACGCGCTGGGATCGTCTTGCCTACGGAACAACTCGATCGCGTCGTCCGTGGACCAGAGCTCCTCCTGGATTGGAGCCGCCGCGTCACGCAAGGCCGCAAATCGGGCATTGAGCGCCAGCGCCAGCGCGGCACGGTCGACTTGGTCCGACGGCAGCAAGAGCCGGCCTGAGGTGATCGAAGGGCCGAGCTGTAACCGAACGCCGAGTTGCCGAGCCGCCTCGAGCAGCACGAGGCCCGCGCTGCGGCGAAAGACGTCGCGGCCCTCCCAGTCTCGCGTCGTGATTGGGGTGAGCGTCGCGGCTGCGTCAGTGGGCGCATGCAAAGCCAGCAAGCGTCCCGCCTGACGTCCGGCTACCACCAGCGCGCCTTCGACGACGGCAGGCAAGCGATCGGCAACCCGGGCACCGCCTGGCTGCTCGCCCGCGCTTCGAGCGACCCTCGAGTCGCGAACGTGTTGAGGATACTCCACGGTGTGCACTTACCCCTGCCAAAGCAGCAAGCGTGCCGCTGCTGCCGGCTTCGCGGCTTGCCCGCTACTCGAGCAACTACGGAGTGTGAGCGCGTCTCCACCTACAGGCGGGCGCAAGATGTGCGTGCGGGCGCAGGCCTTGCGCGCGCGGCAGCCTGAGAGGCGAAAATCTTCGGGGCTGACAGCCGCGGTACGACCTTTGCGTACCAACCGCTCGTGCGAAAACTCACCTATCGTTTCGGTCTCGGTAGCGCAGAAGGGCGAGCCGAGTGGAAGCAACTGCTTGGCGGCAAGGGGGCCAATCTCGCCGAGATGGCGAACATGGGCATCCCGGTTCCGCCGGGCTTCACCATCACCACCGAGGTTTGTGTCGACTACTTGCGGCTCTCCGCTGTCCCAGAAGGGCTCATCGAAGCAGTCCGTGAAGACATGAGGTGGCTCGAGCTGGCTACCGGGAAGTGCTTCGGCACGCTGGAGAACCCGCTGCTGGTGAGTGTTCGGTCGGGAGCGCGAAGCTCCATGCCCGGCATGATGGATACGATCCTGAACCTGGGCCTCAACGACGAAACGGTGCTGGCGCTCGCGAAGAGCAGTCAATCGGAGCGATTTGCCTTCGATGCCTACCGCCGACTGCTGTGTATGTTCGGCGACGTCGTGCTCGGCGTCGAGCGTAGCCTGTTCGATGCGCCGCTCGACGAGGCTCGCCGACGAGTGGCACGACAGCGCGGTCTAGCGGTGCCAGAAGACACCGAGACGCTGGCGCGTCTGATTCCCGACACCGTGCTCGGCGCCGCGGAGCTGCGGCAGGTCGTCCAAGACTACAAGGGCATCATCTTCGAGCAGTCCGGTCGCCCCTTCCCGTCCGACCCGTACCAGCAGCTCGAGGCGGCCGTGATCGCGGTGTTCGAAAGCTGGCACAATCCACGCGCCAAGCTGTATCGCTCGATGCACGGCATTCCGGAAGAATGGGGGACTGCCGTCAACGTGCAGGCGATGGTGTTCGGCAACCTCGGCGAGACGAGCGCAACAGGTGTGGCGTTCACCCGCGATCCGAGCACAGGTGAGCGTCGTTTCTTCGGCGAGTGGCTGCCGAACGCTCAGGGCGAGGACGTCGTGGCTGGCCTGCGCACGCCACGACCGCTGGCGAAGACCGCGCAGCAGAGCGGCGTCTCGCTCGAGGAAATGCTGCCCGAGAGCTACCAGCAGCTTTTCGAGATCCAGGCCAAGCTCGAAGAGCGGTTCCGCGACATGCAGGATCTCGAATTCACGATCGAAGCCGGCAAGCTGTATCTGCTTCAGACGCGCAACGGCAAGCGCTCGGCTCGCGCGTCGGTGCGCATCGCCGTGAACATGGTCGAGGAAGGGCTCTTGAACCCGGACGAGGCCATCCTGCGCGTCGATGCGCAGCGGCTGCAGGAGCTGCTCTTTCCAACGCTGGACCCGAACGCGGCCGTCGCGGTCGCGCGCGGCATTGCCGCGTCGCCGGGTGCGGTGTCGGGGCGCGCGGTGTTCAGCGCCGACGACGCCGCCGCCTACGTGACCAGGGGCGAAAGTGTCATCTTGGTGCGCATCGAAACGTCACCGGAGGACCTGCACGGCATGAAGGCCGCGAAGGGCATTCTGACCGCGCGTGGCGGCGCGACCAGTCACGCCGCGGTGGTTGCGCGCGGCATGGGACGGCCCTGTGTCGCCGGCTGTGCGGCGCTGCACATCGACTATGCGCGAGCCGTGATGTCGATTCACGGTGCCGACGGCTCCGTGGTCGCCGAGATCAAGCAAGGTGACCAGCTGACCATCGATGGCTCGAGCGGCAACGTTTACAGCGGCGTCGTGGAAACGGTGGAGTCGGAGCTGGGCTCGGAGATGGAAACCTTGCTCAAATGGACGGAGCGCGTGCGACGCCTGCGCGTGCGAGCCAACGCCGACACACCAGCCCAGGCCGAAAAGGCGCTGAGCTTCGGGGCCGACGGCATCGGGCTCTGTCGCACGGAGCACATGTTCTTCGACGAGGAACGGATCGCAGCTGTACGCGAGATGATTCTCTCGCGCGACGTGGTGCAGCGCGAGCGGGCGCTTGCCAAGCTCTTGCCCTTCCAAACCCAGGACTTCACCGACCTCTT
>DATDEV010000584.1:0-6496 GCA_036522995.1 Polyangiaceae bacterium | reverse complement strand
GTGGTGTGCTTCGAAAGCCGTCGCAGCGCCGAATCGAGCCGCATGATCGCCCGTCAAGGTGGCGCCCCCATCGAAGCTCCCACCGTGCGCGAGGTGCCACTGCGCGGTCCGTCGGGTCTCGACGGTTTGGAAGCGGATCTTTTGCGCGGTGCACCGGTGCTGCTGGTGCTGCTGACGGGCGTCGGTACCGAGCTGCTGGTCCAAGGCCTGTGCCAAAGCTTGCCTCGCGAGCAGGCGCTGTCGCTGCTTGGCGCCGAGAGCACGCTCATCGTCTGCCGGGGGCCCAAGCCGCACGCCAGCCTGAAGCCGTGCGGCATCAAACCGGCGCTGGTCGTGGGCGAGCCCAACACCTGGCGGGACGTCTTGCGGGAGCTCGACGCACGCGACTGGGTGCGCGAGCGCGCGGTCTACGTGCAGGAGTACGGACGCACCAACGCCGAGCTGATGGAGGCGCTGGCTGTGCGGGGTGCCGCCAGCCTGAGCCAAATCAAGACCTACGCTTGGACCTTGCCCGACGACCTGGCGCCGCTGGAGGCGGCCATCGAGCGCATCGCGGCTGGCGAGGCGGACGTGGCGCTGTTCACGAGCGGCATTCAGATCACGCACCTGTTCCAGATCGCCGAGCGGCTCGGAGCGCGAGAGCGGTTGCAGGCGGGGCTCGAGCGGCTGGTGATCGCGTCCGTGGGGCCGCTAACGACCGAGACGTTGGCAAGCTTCGGCCTCTGCGCCGACGTCGAGCCGGTGCATCCCAAGCTCGGGCACTTGATGGTGGCGCTCGGAGCCGAAGCACCCGCAAAGCTGCGGGCCAAGCGCCAAACGCTGTACGCTTCCTAGCCCGGGCTACTCTTGGCCGAGCAGGCCCACGGCGTCGAGATCGAAGCCGACCGTGTTGCCCCCGGTGTCGAGCGTTTTCAGGTCGACGATCTTGACGAAGCGCGCCTGGTCGAGACCGACGTCGGCCAGGTCGAAAGCGTCGCCGCCGGTGCGCTCGAGGTCGAGCGGCACCACGTCGAGCGGGTCGAATGCGAGCGTGGGGGTCCAGCCCGCGCAGCCAGGAAAGTTGCCGCTACCGTCGCCCTCGCTCTGGCAGGGGAAGGTCAGCCACGTCTCGCCGTCCTGGCTGACCGAGACCTCGCCCAGCTCGGCATAGACCTGCGAGCGGTCGCCACCCGGCCAGAACGCATTCTCGAACACCACGAAGTCGGGGCCCGATTGATCTTCGACGCGGCGCTCGCCGAAGCCGAGCACGATCTCACCGCCGGAGCCGAGTGACAGCACGTCCAGCGATCCGCCCTTCGTTTCCTTGCCGAGGGGTGGACCGAGCACGACCTCGGGTTTTCTGGCGTTGAAGCCCGCGCCGTCACCCGGCGCGAGCGATTCGATGCTGCTCGCGTAGGGCAAGCCCTCGGGAGCGGCGGCTTGACCGTCGTCCGCTCCACCTGCGCCCACGGGCGGCTCTTCGGCGGAGTTGCTGCAGGCCGTCAGCAGCAGCAACAGAGCCAGGGCGAGCCCGGGCGCTGTGCTAAAGCTGGCGCTCACTTCGCGGTTAGCTTGGTCCATGGGAAACCGCTGCAGCCCGTAACGAAGTCGCTGGCATCGGCAGGACCGTTGGCTGCGCGCGCCTCGTCCAGGGTTTCGAGGCCGTAGTCGCTCGTGCAGTAATAGAAGGAATCGCCGGCCGGCTCCGTATAGACCAAACGCGAGTATTCGTTGGGATTGAGGAGCGGGTCGTCGCCGTCGGGGTTCTGGGTGATGACGACGTTCGTGGCGTTGTCGTATTCGATGATCGCCATGTAGCTCCAGCTGTCTTCGGTGATGCTCTCGTCGCCGTACATGCTCGCCCACTCACCGATCACCTCGAGCGGAGCAGACCCGGCGCCGCCAGTACCGCCAGCGCCCGCTGCCTCAGCGCCGCCAGCGCCCGCTGCCTCAGTGCCGGCAGTGCCTGCAGTGCCTGCCGCGCCGGCGGCGTTCTTCGGGTCGTCCTCGTTGTCGTCGCAGCCGAGCGCCATCACACCGACCAGCGCGATCATCCAACCGAAACGTAGTGCGTTCATCGTGAGCTCCTCGCCAGTCCTGCGCCGGCGCGGTTGTGCCCGTCAGGGGAGAGGTGGCGTGGGCGCGAGCTGATCGCGTCCCAACGCCCCATCGTCCGTAGGGCTGGGTGGGTCTCGGTTGGAGGCGATATCCTGGCTCTCGCAGCCTCGACTGGGCCCGGCCTTCCCCGGTCTTCCCGAGTGGCTGGCGGCTATCGCCTGGGGCTTCGTCGCTGCGATTACAGTGGCGGGACCGCGCCGGAGTTACACCGGCTTCCCGCCTTCAACCGAAGGGTGACTGAGTCGCCGGGGCTCTTAGCCGTCCGCGATCGACACGTCAAGCGCTGCGCCTGGGCCACGCGCGACGATTTGACGCATTCCACGCGCAGCGCCGGGCCGGTAGGAAGCGCCGGTGGCTCGCTCGTCGCTCGCTCCGTCGCTCGTCGCTTTGGCGCTGCTCGTGGGCTGCAGCGCTCCAGTCCCCGCCGAAACCTCGGTGACATTGAGCTCGGAGCGCGGGCTGGTCGACGCGACCGTGCGCTTCTTGGGGCCGGTGCGGCGTGGAGAGAACGCGCTCGTGGCCGAGCTCTCGGCGGCCTCGCCGGGCGCCGAGCCCCGTTTGGCGGCGGTGAGCGCCTTCATGGTCACGCACAATCACGAGGCTCACGCTGGCAGCATCAGTGAGACCGACGCGGGGTTCGAGGCTTCCGAGCTCGATCTGTTCATGACAGGTCGCTGGCAGCTCGAGCTCGAGCTGCGCGTCGCCGGCGAGCCGGATCTGCTCAGCTTGCCGGTCGATGTGCCTTGAAGCGCTGGCCCTGCCTCGCAGCGAGCTGGCTGCTGTTGCTGCTGGCGCCGGTCGCCCGCGCCTGTCCGTGTAGCGATGATGCCGGCAGTGGCCTGGCGCTCACGCGCGAAGACGAGCTCGCTGCCGCGGCGCTGGTGATGACGACGCGCAGTGCCTACGGCGTGTTCGACGCGCAGGGGAACTATCGCAAGAGCGATAGCGACGAGACCGAGACCGCGCAGGAATTACTGCTGCGCGCGGCACTGCGCTGGCCTCGGCGCCTGGAGTGGCTAGCCGAGCTTGGCTACGCCTCCTATCGCCTGCACGCCGGCCAGGTCAGTCAAGAGCAGCGCGGCGTGGGCGACCTGATCGTTCGCGCTCGCTATCAGCTGCTCGACGAGAGCATGCCGCATGAGCCTCTGCCTCTGCCGGCAGTGGCGGCTTCGATGCTGCTGCGCGCCCCGCTCGGCTTGGCCAGCGTCGGCGCCGCGCACGGCTTTGGCTCCGGTGGTGCGCAGCTCGGGCTCGGCGCGTGGGAGCTGGGCATCGGACTCGACGCCGCGCGCTCGCTGAGTGGGGCGCTCGGTGTGCTGGTCGCGGGCGAGCTGGGCTACCGCTTCGAAGACCACACGCTGGGGCGAGCGCGACAGCTCGGCTTGCGCGCCGAGGGGCTGCTCGGGCTTCGAGCGTCGCCGCTCGATTGGCTCAGCGGGCTCGTTGCCGTGCGCGCTCGCTCGAGCGGTGATGCCACGTTCTCCGGGCGACGGCTGCCCGGTACCGGCGAGCGACTCGTTTCCGTCGTCGTCGGCGCGAGTGTGGACGACACCGCAAGTGGGCTGCGCTCGTCGCTGACGTTGAGCCTGGATCCACCGTGGTCCGGGCTGTCGGCGGGCTCGAGCGCGCAGGTCGCGCTTGGCGTTGCCGTTGGCTGGAGTTTCGATCGCAGCGACTGAGATTGCATACTTCAGGCGAATTTGGCGGCAGCGTGGTATTTCGTGCGGGCTCAGGCCGGCTGAGTTATAAGCCTCATTAATGCGCGCAGCGCTCGCCAGCATTGCGAAGGGACGGCGCCTCGATGCCTAGTGCGAGCCGCGAATGCGGCCGCCAACGAGACGGCGGGGCAGTATGAAGATCACGTTCTGGGGCGTGCGAGGCAGCATCCCGTGTCCGGCGCGCACGCATGTACAATTCGGCGGCAACACGAGCTGCGTTCACGTGTCGGTGGGTGGTGAAGAGATCATCCTGGACGGCGGCACGGGTATTCGCGGGCTGGGGCGCGCCTTTCAGCGCCGCGGCATCGATCGCGCCACTTTGCTGCTCTCCCACACGCATTGGGACCACATCTGCGGCTTTCCCTTCTTCACGCCGGCCTACGATCCCAAATGGTCGATGCGCATCTTGGCCGGGCACCTGCCGCACGCAGCCGGCATTCGCTCCGTGCTCGCCGGGCAGATGACCGACCCGATGTTCCCCGTGCCGCTCGAAGCGATGCGTGGCGCCTCTTCGTTCGAGGATTTCAGCGCTGGTGACACCTTCAAGCTCGGCAGCGAGGTCGTCATCAGGACAGTGCCGCTGCGGCATCCTAATGGAGCGACCGGGTACCGCATCGAGCATGGCGGCGTGTCCTTTTGCTACGTGACCGATACGGAGCACGAGCCGGGCAAGCTGGACGAACGCATCCTGGGTTTGATCGACGGCGCTGACTTGGTGCTCTACGACTCGACTTACACGGACGACGAGTTCGGGGCGAAGGTCGGTTGGGGACATTCGACTTGGCAGGAAGGCGTGCGCCTCTGTCGCGCCGCTGGCGCTCGTAGGCTCGGAATTTTCCACCACGACCCGGATCACGACGACGCGTTCATGCGCGGCGTTGCTGGTGCCGCCAAGGAGCTCTGGAAGGGCGCCTTTGTGGTGCGTGAAGGGCGTTCGGTGCTGCTCGAGCCCGGCACGCGCGGACAGCGGCTGACGGCGGCGCCGTCGAGCTACGCCGATCTCGCTCTGGCCCGCTAGCCTGTTCGAATATTGGTCAGGCGGCGCCTGCCCGTGAGGTGCGCAGGCCACTGTTTCGTCGGTGAGCCGCGTCGCGGCCAGCCCGACACTTCTAATAATGGTCACTCCCCCGATCTGCTCGGGGGGGCCTAGAGGATTAGCCGCATGCCCACGCTGAACCCCCTTCGAAGCTCGCGCCTCGTTTTCACCGGTCTGATTTCGGCCTGCCTGGCCCTCTCGTGCGGCAGCGACGCCGGCAGTGAGGTTAACGGCGGTAACGGGAGCGGCAACGGCAACGGAACCGGCGCGAACGGTCCTGCCGGTGGCCTCGATGTCGACGGAGCCACCGACGCCAACGGTAACGGGATCGACGATACGACCGAGATCACCCGCGACGCTGCCTGTGGCATCGGGACGACCGGCGCCGACGCCATTCCGGCGGTGGTCGAGCTCGTCGTGGACACGAGCGGGTCGATGAATTGGGAGCCCGGCCGCGACCGAGATCCGCCCCGAGGTCAACCGTCGAAATGGGACATCACGAGTGAGGCGCTCGTGGCCGCGGTGGCGCAGTTGCCTGCCTCCGTGGCACTGGGCCTGAGCTTCTACCCGAACACCAGCGAGGATAACCCTTGCTTCGAGGAAGAGCAGGCGCTGGCGATTGCACCGCTCGGCGATGCGAATTCGATGCAGCGCGCTGCCTTCAATCGTGCCGTGCAGCGGAAGAACTGTCAGGGCAGCACGCCGACGCATGCGGCGTTCTTGTTCGGCTCCGATCAGGTGGCGCAGTCCACGATCGAGGGGCGCAAGTTCGTGCTCTTGATCACCGACGGCGTACCGACGCGCGCGCTCGACTGCTCGGGCGATGGTCAAAGCGCCGTCGACAGCGACCCGCTGATCATGGCGGCCGGGACTGCTTTTGACACTGGCATCAGCACCTTCGTGATCGGCAGCCCCGGTAGCGAGGATGCGCGCAACGACCTGTCGCGCATCGCCACTGCGGGCGGCACCGCAACGGCTGGCTGCTCCGACGATGGGCCCACCTACTGTCACCTGGACATGACCACGGCTACGGACTTCGGTGCAGCCCTGGCAGAGGGCCTGGCCGCTGTCGCCGGTCGTATCGCCGGCTGTGAATACGCAGTGCCGGCAGCCCCCGATGGGAAAACGCTCAATAAGGATGCCGTCAACGTGATCTACACGAAGGGCGACGGTACGGAGGAAACGCTGCTCCACGACGACAGCGGCTCCTGCTCTTCCGGTTGGGTCTATGACGACACCCAGACCAAGATCCTCTTGTGCGGCTCTGCATGCGAAGCCGTCAAGGCGGACCCGGGCGCCAAGATCGAGCTGCTGCTCGGCTGCGACATGCAAGCCGGCCCGGTTCCGAAGTAGCCCGGGGCGCGAAGCGGGCGCGGAAATGGTCTAACCTGCCGGCATGGCTGGCAAGCTGGTGCGGTTCGGTGTGGCCATGGAAGGCGGGCTGGTCGGCGACTTCGACCAGCTGGTGACCGAGCGAGGCACGACGCGCTCGGCGCTGCTCAGCGATCTGGCGCGCGCGGAGGTGTCACGCACCAAGGTCCAGGGACCCACCCGGGTCGTGGCCACCCTCACGCTGGTCTACGACCACCACGTGCGCGATCTCACGGAGAAGCTAACCGAAATCCAGCACGACCTGGGTGACCGC
>DATDEV010000583.1:0-2164 GCA_036522995.1 Polyangiaceae bacterium | reverse complement strand
AGGCATGGAGGCGTGAGCAGCAAAGCGGCTTTGTCGGGTCGGTGCGCACCTTACTGCCACGTGGGCGTGTGTGGCTCGGTCAGCAGAATCACCCGCGGAAGGCGCCGCGCTCACTTGGCAAGGGCGACGCTCGACTCCATTGCTTTGTCAGTGAACCAGGTTGCAAGCGCCACGGCCGAAGACCTCGAGCAGCGCCGTATCAACCGCGGCGGCGCCGCCGCTGGCGACCTGCTGGGGGCGCTGCGGCGAGGCCAGCGGGGCCTGACGCTCGAACGGCTGCTGATCCTCGAGCTCAGCACGCTCGCTGCTGCGAAGAAAGGCGGCCTCGGGGCCGGTATTATGCAACCCCAGCGGACGCTTCAAAAATCGTCAAGCTGGAGCGAGCTTTCCCTGCCAACATGGAGCGTGCGGAACGAACGCTCGGCTCGCTGCTTGGCAAGACGCCGTGCAGCGAGCGCTCTCGACGACCTCGTGACGCTGGCGGGTGAAAGGAAAGAGCAAGGATGTCGGATTCGGACATGAGCGGAGCCGGAGCGGGACAGCCGCCACGCGACGTTCCGATCGATTGGGAGGCACTCGAAGATGCGTTCGAGAACAACGCCCCCGAGGTGCACAGCTACCTGCACCTCTCGACCGGTGAGGTGCTGCGCGTCGTCGACGGCATCGCCGACCCCGAGATGCACCAGCGCATTGCCTCCGACACCAGCTACATGCGTATCGAGCCCGTGAGCTCCCGCGAGCAGTACCGCTGGATGGAGCGCTTCATCCCGATGGTGGAAGACAAGCCGCTGTCGGATCTGCTGACGCAAGCCATCGACGGCAAGGGCGCCTTCCGCCGCTTCAAGGACGTGCTGATGAGCCACGGCGCCGAGCGCGAGCGCTGGTTCGCATTCCGCAGCGAGCGCTTGCGGGTGTTCATGGAGGCCTGGCTTACGGCGCACGCGCTCAAACCCACGCCGCGCGTGGTGTGGCCGAGCGAGCCGGCAGTTGCCACCAAGGAAAAGGAAGTGGTCGCTCCGCAAGAAGTGGCCGCCCGTCGCGGTCGCAGCATCGACACGCTGCGCAAGCAGCTGCACGAGCTGGTCGAGACCCTCAGCGCGCGCGATCTCGACAAGGTGACGGCTTTCGCGGAGTTCATGAAGGCGCGCCGCGCCGCCCGCGGCTTTTCGCAGCGTGAGGGGGCAGCCGATGCTGGCGCCGCGGAGAGCAGCGATCCAGCGGCCTCGCCTGGGCCACTGCCGACGCCCGTGAGCCCCGCCGCCGAAGTTCTGCCTACGGCAGCGGCCGTGGGCGACGAGGAGGCGACCCCGTCTTCGCGCAAGCGACCCGCCGCTCGCTGATGTTTCGCTCGGCGCGCACCGTGCTCGGCCTGGGCTGGGCGCTGTTAGGGCTCGCTAGCGCGGCGCCTGCGCAGGCGGAGCCGCTGCTGCTCGACCGCGCCGTGGTGCGCTTCTACGCGCCCGAGACGGGCGGCGTCGAACGGCCGCGCTTCATCTACGAGCGGCGGCTGGCGTTCGAAGCGCGCATCGAGGCGCTGGCGGACCGAGATCGGCCCAGCTTCGACGCGCAGCCCTACCGCGAGCGTCACATCGGCGCCGCCCTCGAACGGCACGTCTCCGAGGTCCTGCTGGCCAGCTTGCGCATCGAGCCCGAGCCTTCGGAGGCAATGCTGGCTCGGCAAGCCGAGCTGGCGCGCAAGCTACTGAGCGATCGGGTCGGCGGCGAGGACGCGCTCTTCGAAGCGCAGCGGGCCGAGGGCGTCAGCAACGCCGAGCTAGCCGCGCTCCTGCGCCGCCAGGCGCGAGCCAGTCTGTACCTCGACCGCATGGTCGCGCCCATGCTTCGCCCGAGCGACGCCGAGCTCGAAGCCATCCAGCGCAGCGCCCCCGCCGCCCTTCAAAATGAGTCCTTCGCGCGCGCTCGCCCCCTACTGCTCCGCTGGTACGTGAGCCGCCGCCTCACCGCCGCCATGTCTTCCTTCTTCCAGGAAGCCCGCTCCCGCGTCAGCATCACGCTCCTGTAACGTCGCCGCGCGGCACTGAGCGGCTCCCTGATTTCACAGGGAGATCGGGAGTATCGGGAGTCGTGCGAGCGTGAATGGGGTGCAGATCGCGTCGCGTCGCCTCTAGACGTAACGGCGACTGTCGAACGCGACGCGAGCGCC
>DATDEV010000582.1:0-3020 GCA_036522995.1 Polyangiaceae bacterium | reverse complement strand
AGGCGACCGTCACGCTGAAGTGAGCGGGGATCAGTCGAGTTGCGGCCCCCGCGCAACGATAGCCTCGAAGGAAACTTCGGGGCTTTTTTTCGAGTTGGGGGCTGCCGAAGTGCGGCTCGAATTGCAGAAGCTGCTGGGGCGAGACGGGTCCCTCTTTGGCTGGGCAAAGTCTGAGAGCGAGCCCGTGGCCGTGGCCGTGGCCGTGGCCGGCGGCTACGGAACGGAGCACGCGGTGAGCAGTGTCGGCTCGCGTCGCCACTGCTGCAGGAAAAATGCAGCGCCTCGCTAAAGGCTGAATCGAACCAAGACCAGCCAATTCCGGTCGATTGATCAGCGCGGCTGTGTCAAATATCGGTTCGCGTGCGCAAACAACCATTCTCCGCAGCTCACCGGGTATCAGGCCTGCTCTTGGGTTTAGTCGTCAGCGCGTGTAGCGCTGGCGGCGACGGTCCACCAGGAACCATCGACAGCGGTGGTGCGGGGGGCTCGAACGCGAAAGGCGGCGGCCTGATGTTCGGGGGCGGAAACGGGCCCATTCTCGGCATCGGCGGCGACACCGTGCAAGCTGCGCCGAATTGTGGAAACGGAGAGCTCACCGACGACGAGGCGTGCGACGACGGCAATAAAGCGTCGGGCGATGGTTGCAGCGAGACGTGCCTGCAAGTCGAGAGTGGCTTCAGCTGTGCGAGTCCGGGCAAAGCGTGCCGCGAGATCGCGCGCTGTGGCGACGGACTCGTCGCGTCCAGCGAACGCTGTGATGACGGCAATACCGCGCCCGGCGACGGCTGCTCGGAACGCTGCAAGATCGAGCTGGGCAAGAAGTGCGAAGGGTCGCCCAGCGTTTGCTCCGACGCGAAATGCGGCAACTCCGTCGTGGAGGGCGCCGAGAGCTGCGACGACGGCAACGACGCGCCGTTCGATGGCTGTTCTTCGCTGTGCTTGCGCGAGCCGAACTGCAAAACAGAATCTTGCACCTCCGATTGCGGCGACGGTCTGGTGATCAACGAGGGCTGCGACGACGGCAACACGTTGGACGGCGACGGCTGCTCGGCGACCTGCACGGTCGAGACAGGGTTCACCTGCAAGCAGGAGCCGCAGTGCGAAAAGATCGACGGGAAATGCGTGGTGCGCGTCCCTGCCATCTTCCGTGATTTCGGGGAGAGCCATCCCGACTTCGGCGGCGGCCCCGAGTGTGGGCTGATGGAAGGGGCCGCCATCGTGCCGGGCATCGCGCAGGCGATGCTCGACGCCGAAGGGCGCCCCGTGCTCGGTACTGCGCCGGCGTCCGCGTGCATCCAGTCGGCCCAAAGCTTTGGAGGCTGGTTCCGCGACGACGCTAGCGCGGTCAACGTCGTCGGTAGTGTCGTGCTGTTCGACAACGGCAGCGGGGGCTACGTCAACCGCTTCGGTCAGAACGGCGAAAAGCTACTCGTCTACAGCGCGCCAGCGATGGGCATGGGCTCGGAGCAGCGCGTTACCGGCGCCACGAGCCAAGCGACGTGTGCGCCCGGTTGCACGACGCGCACTAGCGGCTCGCTGCAATGCGAGAACCAGTGTCGGCCAGACCACGATGCGCTCGCTGACGTGACGAGGCAATCTACCCAGCGCGCGCAAGAGCTCGCTCAGCGGGAGGAGCAGCTGGCCCAGGCGGAAGCGCAAGCGAATCCGGATGCCGCCGCCATCGCTACCCTCACCGCGCAGATCGCGGCGCTCGACGCTCAGCTCGCCGAGCTGCAAGCGGACATCGAGACGCTGACGGCGGCGGCTACGGCGTGCGACACGGCATGCACGACTCAATTCGACGCTCTGGTCGCCGCCTGCGTGGCCGACTGCAAGCCTTGCAGCGGCAGTGCCGGCGGGTGGTGCACGGGGGGCGTCGCGAAGGAGTACGACGGTACGCCCGTGTTCTTCCCCGTCGACGGCGTCATGGGAGCGACCCGCGACGCCTTCGCGGCCCGGCTTCCCGCTCAGTACGGGTACAACGGGTGGCCCGCCGAAGCCGACGTCTTCCCCGGTGCGGCGTTGCACAACTTCTACTTCACGAGTGAGGTGCAGTACTGGTTCCGCTACGAGGCGGACACCAACGCGCGCCTCGACTTCACGGGGGATGACGACGTCTGGGTGTTCATCAACGGCCGCCTCGCCGTCGATCTCGGTGGCATCCATGTGCCGATGGATGGCACCGTCACCATCAACGCCGCCTCCGCGGCCCGCTTCGGGCTCACCCCGGGCAACGTTTACAAAATCGTCGTGTTTCAAGCCGAGCGAAAGCGCGACGGCTCTTCGTTCCGTCTCACGCTTTCCGGTTTCGAAGCCGCGCCCAGTGATTGCACGGCGGTGTGCGGTGACGGCATCTTGAGCTTCGGTGAAGAGTGCGACGACGGTACCAACGACGGCGGCTACGGCGAGTGCGACATGGCCCGCAAGCTCGGCGCGTTCTGCGGCGATAAAATCGTTCAGCCCGAAGAGCAATGCGACGACGGCCCCGGCGGCAGCGGCACCTGCGCCGGCTGTCGCAGGCTCAAGCCGCCGGCCTAAGAGCTAGTCGCCAGGCAAACCGCCGAAGCAATACGGGCTCGTCGTTCGCATTGCTTCGGCGGCAGAGCCGCGCGCGCGGGTCAAGGCGGGCGCGCGACGACGCAAACGCCGTGCGAGCGAGCGAAAGCGATCGTAGCCGTGCGCTCGACGCGCCAGCCGCGACTATGGAGAAGCTCCGGCAACGACTTGCCGAGGGCGCGAGCACGGGCAAGGCTTGGCGGCTCGTAAACCAAGTAGGCTCGCCCGGTCGTGAGCAGGAGCCGTAGCAAGCTCGAAAGCGACGGCTCGGGAGCCGTCCAAAAAGCGTTGACGTTGACCGCCAGCACCTTACCGAAGCGCTGGCCCAGGGCGGTGGGAGCATCATCCAAGCTGAGTTGCTCGATGCGAAGACGCCCGGCGCGGACAGCGGCGCGATTTCGCGCGCGCGCGGCGTTGGCGGGCGCAGCTCAGGCACACGCCCGCGTCCTCGGCCGCGTGACGTC
>DATDEV010000581.1:0-9048 GCA_036522995.1 Polyangiaceae bacterium | reverse complement strand
GACCAGCGCCTTCTCCGAGCGCCAGCGCGCTTCGAGCCCAGCCAGCTCCTGCTTTTCTTCGCCCAGCGAGCGAGCCACGTCCTCGCGTCGAGAGCCGATGTCCACGCCCACGGTTTCTTCGCGCGCGATGATCTCGAGCTCTTGCTCGAGCAGCTGAATGCGCCGCTGGATGTCTTCGACCTCGGGCGGCACGGCGTGCTGGCTGACGGCGACGCGCGCGCAAGCGGTGTCGAGCAGGCTCACTGCCTTGTCGGGCAGCTGGCGATCCGGAATGTAGCGCCTGGAGAGCTTGACCGCTGCTTCCAGCGCCTCGTCCAGCAGCTGCACGCGGTGGTGCTTTTCGAGCACGTTGGCCGTGCCGCGCAGCATCGCGATGGCCTTGGCCTCGCTCGGCTCTTCGATTTTCACGACCTGAAAACGACGCGTGAGCGCCGGATCCGGCTCGACGAACTTCTTGTATTCCGCCCAGGTGGTGGCGGCGATCGTGCGCAGCTTGCCGCGTGCCAGCGCCGGCTTGAGCAGGTTGGCCGCGTCGCCCGTACCGGCGGCGCCGCCCGCGCCAATCAGCGTGTGCGCCTCGTCGATGAACAAGATGATCGGCTTCGGCGACGCCTGCACCTCGTCGATCACCTGCCGGAGTCGGTTCTCGAATTCACCCTTCATGCTGGCGCCGGCTTGCAGTAGCCCGATGTCGAGCACGCGCAGCGTCACGTCCTTCAGCGCCGGCGGTACGTCACCCGCGGCAATGCGCTGAGCAAAGCCCTCGACCACTGCCGTTTTGCCGACGCCAGCCTCGCCGGTGAGGATGGGGTTGTTCTGGCGACGCCGCAGTAGCACCTGGATGATCTGCCGAATCTCGTCATCGCGGCCGGCGATCGGATCCATCTCGCCCGAGCGCGCCCGCTCGGTGAGATCCGTGGAGTACTTGGCGAGCGCTTGCTGCTTGCCGAGCGCCGCCGGCGCGACGCTGCCTGAAGCGTCAGCCGAGGCATCGGCAGCCGGCAAAGGCTTGCTGCTCTTGGCCTCGGGAGAGTCGGCGAGCAGCTCCCCGAAGCGCGAAACCAGGTCATCGAGCTTGATCTTGGAGAGCTCGCGCGAAATCGCCGTCAGCGCGTTCCTGAGCTGGTTGGTCTTGAGCCAACCGACCACCAAGTGTCCGCTGCGCACTTCGCCTTCGCCGAACAGCAGCGTGGCGTAGACCCAGCCACGCTCCACCGACTCCTCCACGTGCATGGACAAGTCCGAGACCGAGGTCGCGCCGCGCGGCAGGCGATCGAGCGCGTCGGTCAAATCCTTGGCCAGGCGCGCCGAGTCGATTTGAAAGTGTTTGACGATGCGCAGCAGGTCCGAGTCGGACGCTTGCAGCAGCTGATGCAGCCAGTGGGCGAGCTCCACGTAGGGATTGCCGCGCATCTTGCAGAACAGGGTCGCGCTTTCGATCGCCTTGTAAGGTAGCGGCCCCAGTTTCCCGAACAGTGTGCTGCGACTGATCTCCGACACTTGCTTCCGTCTCCCTGGGCCGCCTGACGGGCTACCCTGCCCGCGCGCCCTTATGCCCGCGTACGTTCCGTCGAATTCGCGAGCGGATCAACGACAACGTTCGTGCTCACCCCAGAACGGGCGACTTTACCCAGCGCCGCACCCAGGCCGAGCCTCCCGGCACGCCCGAGCTGTAGCCGCGTCACGGCGTCGAGCGCCGGAATCAGCTCCAGATCCCACGCCAGCTCGGGGCCTGCATACGATTTGACCAAGGCAGAAAGCGTGGCGAGGCCCTGACTACCTGGCAGAAAGCGGGGAAAATCCTGCGCTTCGAGCGGCCCCAGCACGACCCGAAACTTGTGGCTGCGACTGAACACCCGACGACCCAGCACCGTCGTGCGCCCCAGACTGCTCACCTCACGGGTGTGACCCAGCCTGAAGCGATCGTCATCCTGGAGCGTCAGCCACTCGCCCATGAACTCGCGGATCCGCACCGGTAGCTCGAAGTAGCTCGCCAGCACGGCCTGCAGGCCGTCCGGTGGGCGCGAGCTCATCGCAAACAGCCCCCCGAAGTAGAGCTTCGCTCGGTCGTCGAGCGCGTCTACCTGCGATTGCGCAGGCAGACCGTGTCCGAAGAGCGCCCCCACGTAAGTGCGAAAGCGATCCTCTTCGGCGCGGTCGCGGCTCACGGTGGCGCGGCTGCGCGTCCAAGCTCGATGAAAGATCGCGAGCATGCGATGGTGAAAAACATCCACGAACGCCGCGAAGGTGTGGTCGCCCATCTGCCGAATGCGGTCGCGAGCAAACTCGGTGAGGTGCAGCGGCAGCGGCCCCATCTGCCCGAATAGCCCGAGAAAGCCCACGGCCAGTCGCGGAGGAGCGCTTCCGGTTTGCGGTTGGAACGAGCGCACCGCAGTCGGTACGAAGTCGAACGATGGGTCTTGCCCCAGACGCAGCGGCTCGTCGCGCGGCTTGAGCGCTTCGCCAAACCTCGGCAAGTGCCGAAATTCCGCTTCGACGCGGCGCAGCGCCTGATGGAAATCGAAAGCGTGCGGCTCGCTGGCGAGCGCGCGCAAGAAGCCTACGCGATCGAACGCTGACCCAGCCTCGTCGGCCATCGCATCACCTCACCTCGTTGAGGAGTTTTGAGCAGCGTTTCCGTGAACGAATTCAGCGCGACTAGCCGAGCAAAGAAGCGCTCCAGCACGGCACCGAGCAGGAACGCGCTGCCGCCCTCGAAATAGGCTTCGTCGCAGTCGAGCGTGAGCTCGAGACCACGAGCAAAGCTGGCCGGGCCCTCGAACGGCAAGCGTCGCGTCACCGGACTGCACTGAATCGAGCGCACGCCGTCGATCTCGCGGCGCAGCGCGGTCGACCCGAGCTCGGCATAGAGCTGGAGCAGCTGACGTAGTGGAGCTGCACCCTGTCCGTCCTGCGTGTTGCTGACGGACAAGTGATTGAGCGAGAGGTGACTGATCAGGCGCCAGGCGCTGTCGCCCCAGGCCGCTGAGGCGTGTGGCTCGGAAGGCCCCGCCACCACTCGCACCGCATCGACCGGAGCCGCCGTGTCGAGCGTGAAATCCGTGCGCCCAGTGCCGAGCGTCATGAGCAGCGGCAAATCGCGATTAGTGCACAGCGTGTCTACCGCCAGCTGCCGCAGCTCGCTGTGGTACGGCCCTTCCTGACCGTCTACCAACGACAAGAACAGCTCGCTTCCTGCGTAGGTCGAGCGCGGGCCAGTGACCTGGCGGCGCGACGATATCAAGCGCGGCTGCCGATGCACGGTGAAGTAAGCCTGCTGCTCGGAGGCGTGTCGCTCGCTGACCGCGTAAAAAGGCAGAAACGGGCGTGAGGCTCCGGGCGAGGCGCCGATGCCCGTCACCGAGGTTACCGAGTGCACCTCGTAGTCGAGCGGCCGCGTACGGTCGGCGACCACGTGATACTCGTTCACGCGCTCACTCAGGTGAATGCGATCGGCACGCCGCGGAAACAGATTCGCGGCAGGTGTGCAATGGAGCGCGACGTGCTCGGGCGCCAGCACTGCTTCGAGGTTCGGATCGCGCCGATCGAGTAGCACGCACAGCTCGATTTCCGAGCTAGCGCATTGCTTTACGGCCGCCCCCAGCTCCGCCAGCTCGACGAACAGGAAGCGCTGCGGCAGCGCGAAGTACTCCTGGAGCAGCCGGTAGCCCTGAAACGAGCGCAAGTCGTAGGCGAGCAGCGCCTCGTCGTCCGCGAAGCCCATGCCGCGCAGGGCCGAGCGCGGCGAAAAGCTCAAGCGCTGGCCGGTCGCGTCGCGCACCACCAGGCCCTGGCTGCCGCCCACCAGCAGCTCGTAAAATCGCATGCCGAGCTGATCGGCGCCGCGCAAGAAAAGCGGCAGGCGCGCAAGCGAGAGCTCCCGAATGGGCTGCCCGGTCAGCGTGCGCAGCTTGATGCGCACGGCGCCCCGCAGCGTCCTGCGCGAGGCGATCGACAGCTCGCCCAGATCACCGAGGTACCCGCTGTGCGAGACGCTGCTGATCTCCAGCGGCCAAAGCTCGACGTCTTGCGCGGTGCGGTACTCGCAGGCGGTCTGCTCGCCACGCCCGAGCAGCGACTTGAGCGTCGCGCCGCGCGCAACCTTGAAGCCATCGGAGAGCAAGCCTTGCTTCAGGTCGGGCTGAAGCTGCACGACGGCCATAGACGGGGTTGGGGCCAGCAGGTGCGGCGTGAGGATGGACATCAGACCCTCGGTGAACCGCGGGTACTCGGCGTCGATTTTCAGCTGGACGCGCGCCGCCAGGAAGGCAAAGCCCTCGAGTAGGCGCTCGACGTAGGGGTCGGTGCACTCGAACTCGTCGAGCCCGAGCCGCCCCGCGATCTTCGGAAAGTGCTTGGCGAACTCGCCGCCCAGCTCGCGCAGGTACGAGAGCTCGCGGTTGTAGTAGCTGAGGAGGCGGTGGTCCAAGCGCTACTCCACGTTGCCGGTCACGTCCGACACGGCGACCTCGCCCGTCTCGAGGTTCAAGTCCGTGCGCAAGAACAGGCGCAGCGGCAAGGGCTGCGCCCAGAGCTCGGCTTCGATCAGCAGGCACAGCGCGTTGGGACCGAAGCTCTGCTGATCTTGCATCAGCTTGACGCGCACGCTCTCTTTGACCAGCCGCGGCTCGAACTCCCAAATCGCACGGCGAATCAGCTTTTCCACGCTCTGCGCGTTCACCCCCGAAGCCGGCTTGCCTGACAGGTCAGGTAGGCCGTAGTTCACGGTCGAGCGCTCGGCCTCGGGAAAGCCCTCGAGATCCTGGACGGCCGCCAGGTGCACGGAGTTGAACAGCCAGGTCAAGTCGCGCCGCACGCTCTCGCGTAAGCGCTGCGGCGACAGCACCCGAAGGTCGCGACTTTCGGTCTTCCGCTCCGGCTCGTTGTCCACGAGCCGATCGAGCAGCGAAGGCTGAAGTCGCTCCTTCGGGGTGAGCTCCGCCATGACTCAGGCCGCCCCGAAGGCGTCAGCCAGCCTTGGCGGAGGGGAGCTTGGAGACCAAGCGCAGCGAAACCGTGAGGCCTTCCAGCTGATAGTGGGGGCGCAGGAAGAACTTCGAGTTGTAGTAACCCGGGTTGCTGGGATCTTCTTCGATCACGACCTGAGCGGCGGCCAGGGGCCTGCGCGCCTTGGTCTCCTCGCTCGAGTGCGCGGGGTCGCCGTCGACGTACTGGGTGACCCATTTTTGCAGCCACTTCTGCATCTCGTCGGCCGTCTTGAAGGAGCCTACCTTGTCGCGCACGATGCACTTCAAGTAGTGGGCGAAGCGGCACGTGGCGAACAGGTAGGGGAGCCGAGCCGCCAGCTGCGCGTTGGCGGTGGCGTCGGGATCGTCGAACTGGCCGGGCTTCTGCAGCGATTGCGCGCCGATGAAGGCTGCCAGGTCCGTGTTCTTCTTGTGGATGAGCGGCATGAAGCCGCTCTTGGCCAGCTCTGCCTCACGGCGATCGCTGATGCCGATTTCCGTCGGGCAAGTCATGTCCACGCCGCCGTCGTCGGTCGGGAAGGTGTGGGTCGGGAGCCCCTCCACCGCACCACCGGCCTCGATACCGCGGATGCGCGAGCACCAGCCGTACATCTTGTACGAGCGGTTGATGTTCACGGCCATGGCGTAGGCCGAGTTGGCCCAGGCGTACTTCTTGGAATCGTTGCCGGAGGTGTCTTCCTCGAAATCGAACTCCTCGACTGGATCCGACTTCGTACCGTAAGGCCTGCGCGCCAGGAAGCGCGGCATGGTGATGCCGAGGTAACGCGAATCTTCACTTTCGCGCAGTGAGCGCCAGGCTGCGTAGTCCGGCGTGGAGAAAATCTTCTGCAGGTCGCGCGGGTTGCCCAGCTCCTGCCACGATTCCATGCCGAACAGCGAGGGGGCAGCCGCCGACAAGACCGGGGCGTGACAAGCAGCGCCGATCTTGGCCATCTCGCCCAGCGTTTCCACGTCTTGCGGACCGTGGTCGAAGTAGTAGTCGGCCACCACGCAGGCGTAGGGCTCGCCGCCGAGCTGGCCGTACTCTTGCTCGTACAGCTTTTTGAAGACCGGGCTCTGGTCCCAGGCGGCGCCCTTGAAGCGCTTGAGGGTCTTCTGCAGATCCTTCTTGGAGAAGTTCAAGACGCGAATCTTGAGCATCGTGTCCGTCTCGGAATTGTTGACGAGGTAGTGCAGACCGCGCCAAGAGCCTTCCAACGACTGGAAATCGGCGTTGTGCATGATCTCGTTGACCTGGTCGCTCAGCTTCTTGTCGATCTCGGCGATGATCGCCTGAATCGAAGCGACCACGTCCGTCGAAATCGTCGCGGCGGTGCCCAGCGCTTGCTGCGCCAGCGTGGCGACCGCGGTCTCCACTTCCTCGCGCACGCGGTCCGACTGAGGCTTGAACTCCTTGTTCAGCAGGCTGGTGAAGTCGCTGCTTTCGGCCGTCTCTACGGCGCCCTGTGCTGCCTTTTGTTCTTGTGCGTCGCTCATGAGTTCACTCGCTCTTCGCGGGCTCGGCCGCCGCGGGGTTCTTGGCCAGTGACTCCAGCAAGTTCTTGTCGTGGAGCACCTTGTTGATCAGATCCTCGGCGCCCGACTTGCCGTCCATGTAGGTGATGAGGTTGGCAAGCTGCTGGCGCGCCGCGAGCAGCTGTGCCAGCGCGGGCACCTGCTTGGCCACCGCGGCCGGCGAAAAATCAGCCAGGCTTTCGAACTTCACTTCGACGGCGATCTCGCCCTCGTTCGTGAGCTTGTTCGGCACCCGCATGCGTACGGCGGGCTCGACGGCCTTGAGCCGGTCGTCGAAGTTGTCGACCGAGATCTCGACGAACTTGCGGTCCGCTACGGGCGGCTGCTCCTTGCCGGCGTTGCCGGACAAGTCGGACATCACCCCCATGACGAACGGCAGTTGGACCTTCTTTTCTGCGCCGTAGAGCTCGACGTCGTATTCGATCTGCACGCGCGGGGCTCGGTTGCGAGCTATGAACTTCTGACTGCTCATTCCTGGACTCCGTTGTTTGTCTCACGCCGAGGCTGGCCACCCTGGCACCTGGCCACCCTACTTCCCATCGATCTTTCCCATCACCACCTGGGCCTGCTTGACGCCCTCCGGTGCCACTTCGGCCAGAATCTCTAAGAAGCCCATGGTTACCATGCGCTTGCAGCGCTGGGCCATGAGCGGCACGGGACTTGTAGGTTCGTGCCGCTGATAGTACTCGCAGATTTTATCGAGTGCCTTGTGGACGTCGTCGCGGGTGAGAATATCACCACTTAGGCCCTTGGGGGCCGGGGGAGGAGCTGCGGCTGACGCTGACGCCCCACTGGCGCCATCGGCGGCAGCCTCGGCGGCGACTGGGCGCTTCGCAGCCAAGCGCGGCTCGAGCGCGTGATGAGCCTTACTGAAGTACTCGAGCAGGGGGGCCAGATCCGGGCCGCGTCCGCCGGTTTGGGCCTCGAAACAGGCGTCGACGGCGTGCAGATCGCTGATGGCTTGCTGGAGCGCCGCGAAGGTCGTCTCGAGCGCAGCTAGCTCAGCGGCCTCGAACACCGCCGAAATGCGAGCCGTATCGGGCGAGCCAGTCGCGGGAAACAAGTCCGCCAGCGAGACCGGTCCGAGTACCCGTGAGTCGACCAGCGCCGACTGACGCAGCGCAAGCATCAGCCCCGGCGCCACCAGCGCCGAAAAGGCGGTGAGGCGCATGGTCGGATCGTTGCTGTCGTCGGGGTCGAGCTGAGGGTGGACCGAGGGCCAATGGGTCTCCACGAGCCCTCTCAGCAGCGCGAGGCCCTCCGCGAACGCTGCCGGACCGTGGCGGTAGAGCAGGGCGCGCGTCGCGAGCACGCCGACCCGCAGGTCCTTGGAGCGGTCGAGCAGCTCCAGTGCGCCGCTCAATACCGTCCTCCAGTCTGGCGGTTCGGCAGGCGTCACGCTTCCGCCAAGCGCCACCTCCGGCCTGCCTTCGGCAGCTTTGTCGAGCGCGGCAAAGGCCGGGTCGTACTCGAGGTTCGGACCCGATGGCGCTTCCCCCGGGATCGGTGCAACTAACTTCGCGATGTCCAAGTAGGCCATGTGCGCTCGCCTCGCCCTGCTTCCAGCCGCATTTGCCGGCGTGGCCGCTCGCTTGTCAACTTGGAGGCGTCTCGGGCTGTCAGGCGCCCTAGCGGTGACGGCTCGTCGGCGAGCCGGGAGACCCCATTCGGTCACCAATTTCGGGGGATGTGCTAAGCACCCCCGAGTGGGAAGCCCGCCGTGACTGGTCATCCTAGCTTGAAGCCCGGGTGGGGCAAACCAGAGCTGGTGGGCGCCGTAAACGAGTGCGTCGCCGACTGGGAGAAGCGACTCGGAAACGGCGTCGCTCCGGGAGCAGACCTGTCCGGAATGGTGCAGCGTCACGCGGAGCTCGAGCCGGCGTGCCGCAGCGTGGGGTTCGGCGGGGTGGCCCATCACCTTGCCGAGCTCTCGCGCATGGCTCAGCAGGGCGCGGGCGCGGCGGCCCTGACTGCCCAGTTGGGTGTCGTACGCGAGGTGCTCAGCTCCGCGCGCTCGTCGCTCACCCCCGAGGACGTGCATCGTCTGATCTCCGCGAGTAGCCCGCCGCCCGTGCTGCCGTTGTCACCAGCACAGGCCCTGGCGCCGCCACCTCTCCTATCGATGTTTCTCAAGTCGCCGATTACCCCCGGGAGTGGGGGGCCGCCGGCTCCCCAGCCGCCGGCTCCCCAGCCGCCGGCTCCCCAGCCGCCGGCTCCCCAGCCCTACGCGCCTCCGGTCACGGGTCTTTCGTCGCTCGAGCCCCCACGAATGTTGTCGACTTACGGGCAGAAGTCGCCAGTAGTCGTGCCCGGGCCGCCACGGCTCGACGTGGCACCCGAGGCCGGGCAAGCACGTTCACTCCCGCCGGGGCTCGCCGCGCCTCCCAGCGTCGCGCCGGCACCAGCCGTCCACGCACCGCTGCCCGCGCCAGCGAGTCGTCCCAAACAGCCGAATCTGATGGTGCGCTCGGTGCTCGGGCTGCGGGCCTTCGGGCGCAAGGAGGCGTCAGTTCTTCCGACGCCGGCATCGAAGTTGCCGTCTGAG
>DATDEV010000580.1:0-2318 GCA_036522995.1 Polyangiaceae bacterium | reverse complement strand
GCAGTTTCGCGGGCGCGATCCCGACATCGACGCGCTGCTCGAAACGCGCGGATTTCCGACGAAGTAAGGTGACCTGATCATGAAGCGAGCCCTCAAACTGGTGCTGTTCGGCGCTGCGCCCCTCGCGGTCTCAGCGGGCCTGCTGCTCGCGCCTTGGCGCTCACCTGCGCCAGCAGCTGCGGGCGCACTGGCGCCCTCCCGAGCTCCGGCCGCGCCCAGCCTGCCTGCCGGAACGCTGCGAGACCCGCTGGCGCCAGAGCAACTGGTGCGGCTCGACGAAGGCCGGGCTGGAGCTGCCAACTGGGTCAGCGCGCGTCCGGGCTTTCAAACGTCACGCCCAGCGGCAGAGCGAAAAGGCGTCGAGCCCTGCGCCACGCAAGCGATCGACACCAGCGCCTTCGAGGAGTGGCAGACTCTCAGCCGCGGTCATTTCACCTTGCCCAAGGGTTTTCAGCTCGATAGTGCCGGCAGCTTCGATCTGGTCATGCACTTGAACGGCGACCAACCGGTGCTGCGCGAGCTGGTCGAAAGCGGTCAGCGCTTCGTGCTCTACACCTTCACGCTGCCGCCCACGCAGGGCTACGCTTCATTTGGAGGCAGCCACCTGCTACCTGCCCTGCTGACCGAAATCGAGCAGGGCGTCAGCAAGCGCGTCGGAAAGCCTGCGCGCCATCGGCGCTTGGCGCTCAGCGCCTGGAGCGCCGGCTTCGTGGGTGTGGGAGCAGTGCTCGCGCAGCCTGAAGGCGAAAGCGTCGACGCCGTGCTCTTGATCGATGGTTTGCACGCGCCGCGCAACGACCGCCCGGCTTTCGAGGCTCAGCTCAAACCCTTCGTCCGCTACGCAGCCCGTGCAGCTGCTGGCGAGCGCTTCTTTCTCGTCAGTCACTCTTCCATCGATCCTCCAGGTTTCGCCTCGACCACCGAGTGCTCGCACTACCTCATCCAATCGCTCGCCGGCCGCCCGCAATCCGTCAGGCGCGAGGATGCGATGGGGCTCGAGCTGGTCGAGTACTTCACGCGCGGCGAATTTCACGTTCGCGGCTACAGCGGCAACGACAAGGCCGATCACTGCGCCCAGCTAGCCGTACTGCGAGGCGCCTTCACGGCGCTTGCCGAGCGCTGGAAGCACTAGCAATCGGCATTCGCCGGCCCCGGGCTACGACGGGCGCAGACCGAGCAACTCGAGCGCGCTGACACAGTCGTCGATGGAGTCACCAAACGGATTGCCACGCGCGACGACCAGGCTGCCACTGGGCCACTTCAGCGTCAGTGCCCGGGAGGACGACGTGACCTGAAAGCTGCGACTGAGGCGCACAGACTCGATTGGGGCGAGCTCGCGCCGCTCGCCGTCGAGCAGTAGTCCGTCGGCGAAGATCAGTGAAGGTTTGCCGGGCGCCTCAGCGGCCTTCGTCGCAGCACGGCGCAGTCCGATGCCAGCCTTCATGAAGGCAAAGCCGAGCCCCAGCAGCACGACCGCCGCGATGACGTGCTGGTTGCCGCCCCTGACGGCCGCGTAGATGCCCTGCAGTGTGCCGTTCACGAAAGTGACGCACGCCAGCAGCGCCGCCACTATCGTCCACACCGGCGACGGCAGCTCCTTCATCACGATCCAGGCCTCGTCACCGCGATCAATGATTTCCGTGCCGTTGCACTGTGCGACGATGCGGCTCATTTCGCAGGAGTCGGGGTACTAGAGACGGGGCCCTGCGGCAATCGCACAGCGGGGCACGACCTGCGGGCGCTAGTGATGGGCGGCCTGACAGGAGACGCAAATGGGCTTGCCCTGCGGGCCGGGGCGCAAGTGCTCACCCGCGCCGCAATCGACACAGCGAGCGGCCTCGAGTAGCGATTCGAGCTCCGGACTCGCGCGGCGCAAGTCATTGGTGGTGACGATGCCGCGAATGCCACGGGGATCGACGATCAGCAGCGAGCCGACGCCGTAGAGCAAGAGCAGCTTGGCCGCATCTCGGGCCGGGCAGTTCGGTGACACCGTGGCCGGATGGTGCCACGCGAACGGCATCACGGGATCGTCCGGCGCGGCTCGCGACAAGTCGCAAGTGCAGACGAAGCCGACCAACTGGCCAGCTCGCACGACGGGAAAGTGGTGAATATGTAAGGCTTCTGCGGTTGCCAGCACGTCGGCCGCGGACGTTTGCGGGGTGACGACCACCACAGGCTTGCTCATGAGCTCGGTCAACAGCATCCCGCCGGGCACGCAAAAGTCGGACCCGCGCAGTTCCGACACCAGCTCGAAACGCGGCGAAACACACGCGCAGTTTCGCCGCGGCGCGAGCGCCTCGGGCTCTCAGTCGAGACCG
>DATDEV010000579.1:0-2944 GCA_036522995.1 Polyangiaceae bacterium | reverse complement strand
GGGCGCGGGTCTTTGCCGTACCAGTGGAGGTGCGCGTCGGGGACGGCGAGCACGGCTGCGGCGTCGGGGGCGTCGCCGATCAGGTTCAGCATCGCGGTGGGGCAGATGGCTTCGGTCGAGCCGAGCGGCAGATCCAGGATGGCGCGCAGGTGGTTTTCGAACTGGCTGGTGCGGGCGCCTTCGATGGTCCAGTGCCCGGTGTTGTGGACGCGCGGCGCTATCTCGTTGGCGATGAGCTCGCTGCCCACCTGAAACAGCTCCAGCGCCAGCACGCCCACGTAGTCGAGGTGCGCGAGCAGCTTTTCGACGTACTGGTTCGCGCGCTCTTGCAGGGCAGCGTCGAGGTTCGGAGCGGGCGCCAGCGTCAAACGCAGCATGCCGGCGGCGTGGTGGTTCTCCACCAGCGGGTAGCAAGCGACCTGACCGCTCACGTTGCGCACGGCCACGATACTGAGCTCGCGCTCGAAGCCAACGAAGCTCTCGAGGATCAGCGGGGAGCCGCCGAGCCGCTCGAAGGCCTCGGCGGCGTCCGCTGCGGAGCGCAGCACGGCCTGACCCTTGCCGTCGTAGCCCATGCGCCGCGTCTTGAGCACGGCCGGCGCGCCCAGGCGAGCGAGCGCGCCCAGCAGCTCGGGCAAGCTGGAGACGGCTTCGAACTCGGGCGTCGCGATGCCCAGCTCGCGAAAGCAGGTCTTCTCGCTCAGGCGATCTTGCGCGATGCGGAGCGCCTTGGAGCCGGGGAACACCGGCAGCTTGCCCTCGAGCGCAATCACCGCCGAAACCGGCACGTTCTCGAATTCGAAGGTGACCGCGTCCGCGGAAGCCAGCTGAGCCAGAGCCTCGGGATCGTCGTAGTCGCGCGCGATGAGCGTGCCCACCGCCGCCGCGGGCGAGCTCGGATTGGGATCCAGAAACGTAAGCTCGAGGCCGAGACTGCGCCCGGCGATACCGAGCATGCGCCCGAGCTGGCCGCCGCCGAGCACGCCCACGTGGGCTCCCAGCTTGTTCGAAGCGTTCGCTTCGCGCGTAGTCATACCGGTCTCGTGCTCAGCCGCGAGGATCGGGCTTGTCGAGCACCGCTTGCGTGCGCGCTTGGCGGTAGGCGTGAAGGGCTTTGCGCACCTCCGCGTTCTTGCCGCCCACGATGGCGGCGGCGAGCAGCCCCGCATTGATGGCGCCGGCCTTGCCGATGGCGAGCGTGCCCACCGGGATACCGGCCGGCATCTGCGCAATGGAAAGCAGCGAGTCCATCCCGCTGAGCGCCTGACTTTGTACGGGAACGCCGAGCACTGGCAGCACCGTCTTGGCGGCGACCATGCCGGGTAAATGCGCGGCGCCACCGGCGCCGGCCACGATCACTTCCAGGCCGCGGGCCTCGGCGCTGCTCGCGTATTCGAACATCAGATCGGGCGTGCGGTGGGCCGAGACGACCTTGACTTCGTGCGGCACGCCCAGCTCGGCGAGCGTTTCGGCCGTGTGACGCAGCGTCTCCCAGTCGCTCTGCGAGCCCATGATCACGCCAACGACTGGCTGTTTTTCCGCTGTTTTGGTCAAAGGGAAGCGCGCACTTTAGCCATTTTCGCGATTTCCGCAAGGACGCGGGCGAGCCGAGACTAGTCTTGCCGCACTGCGGTAAACCCGGCAAATGACTGAAGAATGACCGCCACACCTGCTGCCGGACACTAGGTTGGGACTGCCCATGCTCCCTTGTTTGGCGTTCTTTGTCCTTCATTGGCAAATCTCGGTCTTCTTCCAGACCTTCTTCTTGCACCGCTACGGCGCGCATCAGCAGTTCCGGATGACCAAGGGCTGGGAGCGTTTCTTCTTCCTCCTAACCTACATCTCGCAGGGCTCGAGCTTCTTGTCGCCGCGTGGCTACGCGATCTTGCACCGCATGCATCACGCCTACAGCGACACCGAGAAGGATCCGCACTCGCCGCTGTTCTACAAGAACGTCTTCACGATGATGCTGGCGACGAAGAAGAAGTACGACTCGTACGCCTACAACCGTGTTGCTCCCGAGCCGCGCTTCGAAGGCAACCTGCCGAGCTGGCCCGCGCTGGAGAAGCTCGGCCAAAACTGGCTCGGGCGGGTCGCCTGGGGCGGCCTCTACACCCTGTTCTACGTGAAGTTCGCCACCAGCCCGTGGCTGTTCGCCTTGCTGCCCGCTCACTTCATCATGGGGCCGATCCACGGCGCCATCGTCAACTGGTGCGGCCACAAGTACGGCTATCGCAACTACGAGAGCAAAGACGTGTCGCGCAACACGCTGGTGTTCGACTTCTTGACGGCGGGTGAGCTGTTCCAGAACAACCACCACGAATTTTCGATGAGCCCGAACTTCGCGGCGCGCCGCTTCGAGCTCGACCCGACCTATCCGGTGATCGTGCTGCTCGACAAGCTCGGTATCATCGAGATCGCCACACCGCAGCGCATGCGCTACCCGCGTCGTCCGGACAGCGAAGCCGAGAGCGAAGCAGTCGCGGCCGAGTAGCCGCCGCCGGTTGCGATGCGCCGCGCCGCGCTACCCGCTTCAGCGGAGCGCGGCGGCGTCGCTGAGCAGCTGCGCCATCTGGGCGTCCTCGCTCGTGCGGTAGTAGCCGCGGATCCGCCCCTGGCCATCGACCAGCACCAGGTGCGAGCCATGGAACAGGCCGAAGTGCTCGGCGCCGGGCGTGGCCTTGCCGTCGAGCGCCAGCTTGAAGCCTTGTTCGGAGGTCTTGCGCACCACGTCCAGGTCGCCGGTCAGGAAGCGCCAGCTCGCGAGATCCGCCCCGTGCTGCTTGGCGTACTCGCCCAGCACGGCAGGGGTGTCGAACTCCGGGTCCACGCTGAAGCTCACCAGTTCGAGCTGGACGCCGTCCTTGGCCGCGGCGAGCTGCAGCTCGCGCATGCGGCGCGTGATGCGCGGGCAAACGGTGGGACAGCGCGTGAACATGAACGC
>DATDEV010000578.1:0-4854 GCA_036522995.1 Polyangiaceae bacterium | reverse complement strand
CAGCCGAGCAAGTAAGCGAGTGAGAAGATGCTGAGCGCGACGGCGCCTACCAGCGCCTCGACTCCGGTGGCTGCAGCGACGCCGAGCAGGTCGCCGAAGCTGGAAAGTGCGCCGGCGCTCGTAGCGCCGGCGTCGGTAGCGCGCGAGCGCTGGCGGGCTTCGCGGAGCGCGGCGCGCGTGGCGCGACTCGCGAGCACGAAAACCAAGCCACACACCACGGCGGCAGCGGCGAAGCCGAGCAGCGCGGAGCGGGGGAGCAGGTCGCCCAGTGCGACCGAGAGCCCTGCCAGCGCGAAAGGCACCAGCAGCGCGACGCTCGGCAACCAAAGCGAGCTCGTCTGCGCGCTCGCTAGCGCGGAGTCCACGCAGGCTTTGTAGCTGGGGGTGAAATCCGCGGGCAGCGCTGCCCCGGGGCGGCGCTGCGAGCTTCGCAGCTGGCGCCGGACCTCATCGGCGACCACGCGCGCCCCCAGCAGTGCGCTGCGTGCCGAGCGCGCCCCGAACACCAATACCAAGGTGATGCCGGCGAGCGCCGCTGACAAGGCAGGTCCGAGCGTGGCCGACGAGGGCGCCGCGGGTGACCACAACGCGAACAAGCCCAAGAGCAGGCTGGCGGACAGGGCGAGCGAGGCGTGGGCTCCGGCCGCTCCACCGCCGATGGCGCTCACTTCGTCGAGCCGGGCGCTGCTGCGTCGGTCGCCGTCGAGGTGGGCGAGCGCCGCGACGCTCTGGGCGGCGTCACTCAGCAGCCCGAAGCCAGCGACCGCTAGCGAGAACGGCAGCGTAGCGATCAAGCCCGAGACGAACGCGACCAGCAGCGCAGCGGGCGCCGGGGTCGCGGCGCCCAGCGCCGCCCCGCGCAGCCCTTCCAGCAACCAAAGTCCAAAGGCTGGCAGCAGCAGCCCGGGGAGCAGGCTGGATAGGCCCGCGCCGGCGCCGAGCGCGATGGCCGCGCCTTCGCTCAAGCTCCGCGCTTCCGCGGTCTCGCGCGCGGGGGCCGCGCCTCGACGCAGCGGCAGCCAGAGCAAGCTAACGCCCATCGCTACCAGCAGCCCTGCCAGGCCGGCGACGAGCAGCGACAGGGGCGCTTCGACGCGCAGCCAATACAGCCCCGCCGCCAGGCCAAAAATCGAGACGAACAGTGCGCTCAGTTGACCGCGCCACAGCGCGCGCTCGGCGGTCTCGCGCTCGTGGGAACGAGCGGCGAAGACACCACACATCGAGCCGACAGCGCCGAACGCGCGCACGACGAGCAGCAGCAGCAAGTAACCGAAGGCGCTCCCGGCGGGGGAGGCAGCGCCAGTGCTGCCGACAGCGAGCACCGCCGCGCTCACGGTGGCGCTGAGGCCCGCGACGTAACCGACCAGCGCCCGCGGCAGCATCCCACCCACTTGCGTGCCGATCAGCTCGGCCAGCGTTGCAGGGCTACGCGGATCGTCCGCGGGCAGCGCTGACTCGCGCTCACTGGTTTGCCCGCCGCCCACGAGCGCTGCGGTCGCGAGCGCACCGCCCTCGCGTGAAAGGCCGAGGGCGGTGACCGCCGCGCCGAGCGCGAAGGCGGGCAGCAGGCGAACGACATCTGCAAGCAGCGCTGCGCTGTGCGCGCTCTGCGCGAAGCCACCGCGCACCGCGTAAAGCAGGCAAAACGCGCCGCCCAGGCCGAGTAAGCCGAGACCCTCTCCGAAGACTGCCAGCGCTCCGGAGGCGCGCAGCAACGGGCGCAGCGTGAGCGCGCTACCGCGAGCGGCAGCCGCCGTGGCCGCCGAGCAGGCGCGCACGCCGAGCGCGAGCGCCAAGCGTGCTTGCGCGAAAGCGCTCAGTGCTCCGGCCAGCAGCGCGACGGCGCTGAACGCCGCGCGACCGATCGGCGAGACCGCGCCGCCTGGCTCGCTGAGCAGCAATGAGGCGCTCACCAGCCCGGCGCCAGGCACCAGCAGCAGCAACGCCGCCCGCCTGCCGCCGCGCCAGAGCACAGCCTGGCAAGCGCGATCGATAGCCCCTTCGATGCGCTTGACGGTCGGCGCGACGGCTCCGCGCCGCACCTCGAGCCGCGCCAGCGCAAAGGACAGCACGAGGCCGATCAGGCCTAGTGTGAGTAGGAGCGCGAGCTGAGTCACGACAGTTCTCGATTGCCAGAGCCATGGCCCCAACGGCGAAGCGCCAACCTCATGCGCACCCACGCCGCTCGGGCGTCTCACGAGCTCCTCGCGCCCGCGGATGACTTCCGCTGCTGAACACCCTTCCGCTCTACTCAGGGACTTCGTGGGCGGACCGCGCTTGCTGCCGCAGGTCTCGACCCACCATCACTGGCTTCGCGGAGCAGCGCCCGGCAGGAAGGCCACCGGTGGCTCTCGGCACTCCCCTTGGGGAATTAGCCTCGATGAGACGGCTGGTTCGTAGCATGGCGCCCGGCCGCAGGGCAAGGCCGAGCACGAGGCCGGGGAAAACAGGGAGGCGAGGAGGTCTTTTGGGGGTAAGCGGGGGCAGCGGATGAGTCGGCTCATGGGCCTATCGCGCTCGGAGCTCAAGACGCGCTCTCGAACCCAGAAATCCTCCCCGCCTCCCCGTCTCCCTGTCGATTCCCGCTGGCGCTAGCCGCCGAGCTTCTTCGATTGGATGACCATCAAGTGGTACTTGCCGTACTCGCTCTGGCCCAGCGTGAAGAGCACCTCCATCAGGAGGCGATAGGGCGTGCCCTTGTCGGCGATGACGACGGCTTCTGACGCCGACGGATCCAGGCCCTTGGCGCGGCGAATGGCAATGTCGGTCTTGCGCGCGGACATCAGGGCGTTGCCGAGCGGCACGATGAACAGGTCGTTGGGGCCGCTGCGCTTGTGGCGGGCGTCCACGCCTGCCTGAGCCAGCGATTCGCGGCCGGGCAGGGTGAGGATCTTGTCGTCGCCGACGAGGATCTGGGTCTTGGAGACCGTCACCAAAACGCCTTCCTCGGGCGGCAGGCTCTTGACGATCGAGCCGGGGAGACGAAGGTCATCGCTTTGCGGCACGGCCGCGCTCGACTCGCCCAGCGTCTTCAAGAGGAAGACGAGGATGATCGTCATGATGTCGAGCATGGCGGTGATGTTGAGGAAGTTCACCTCCGGCTCGTGCGCGTTACGCCGGATGGCCTTGCGCAGCTCGGCCTTGTACGTGACGACCGACATCTTCGGCGCGGGGGCGGCAGGGCCCCCGGCGCCTGGATCTGTGGGCTGGCTCATCGCGGCACCCCGAATTGGATGTTCTCGAACAAGTTGTCGCCGGTCGGGGTGGTGCGCAGCGCATCCATCACGGCCACGACGGTTTGGAACTCGACGCCCGGGTTAGCGGTGATGGTGGCTTGGGTCTCGTCAGCGAAGTCAGCTGATGAACCCTTCAGGCGTGAAGCGCATGCCGTCAGCCCAGCGAAATCGTAGTTTCCGCTCTGCTTTGGAACCGCGATGCCGGCGCCGGCGTCGTTGCAGCCGGGTGCAATGTTGCCCCCGGAGGCCTTGAGCGAGAAGCCGTCGCTGACGATGAACACCGACAGGTTGAGCGCCTGCGTGGGGATCTCCGCGCGCACGCCGGGGCCCTTGTTGGCTGGCGGGTTGGTGACGATGGTGGCAGTGAAGGTCACCGCCACCGTAGCGAGCACGAAGATGAGGATGTTAACGACGATGTCCAGGAAGGGGACGATGTTGAGCTCGCCACCTTCCTCGTCGGGGCTGAGCTCTCGGGGCTGGCTCAGCCGGCGGATCTTCCCGCGCTGTGCTGCGCTGAGGGACATGGCTGTTCCGGTCTCTCAGTACTGACCGGATTTGGAGATGGTCAGCATGTTGAAGGTCCGCTCCATGGTGGTCTCCAGGTCGTGCTGAATGTTCTTCGCGCGCGTGTGCAGGATGATGTGCGCGATCATGCAGAAGACCGCGATGCCCAGGCCGAGCGCGGTGTTGTACATGGCCTCGGCGATGCCGTTGGACAGCATGCGCTGTTTGTCGGCGGAGCTCAGGCCTGGAGCGGCGATGGCGCCGAAGGTGGCGATGAGGCCGGAGACCGTGCCCAGTAGGCCGATCAGGGTGGCGATGTTGGCGAGCGACCACAGCGCACCGATGCGTTTCTCGGACTGAGGTTTTAGCTCCGACAGCTTTTCGCTGAGCGAGGCGTCGATCTCGTCCGGGCCCTTGTTGGCGTGGGTCAGACCAGCCTTCACGAGCTGCAGGATGGGGTAGTCGTCCGCTTCGCAGAGCTTGATTGCGCGGTCGATGTTGCCGGCCGAAACCAGCTTCTTCACCTGCGCGAAAAACTCCTTCGAGTTGACGCGGTAGCGAGTCATCTGGAAGGCGAAACGCTCGATCACGATCGTGAGCACGATTGCGGACGTGCACAGGTTCAAGACCATGAAGGTCGGATTCTGTTTGAACGCCTCGACGAGTTGGCTGTGTCCGCCTTCGGCCGCTAGAAGCAGGAGATGCATACCCCAAGTCCCTTCTGTTGCTGGGTGCTCATGGTGTCCCGGGCGCTGAAACTTGGCGCTCGTTCACTTCGAGCCGAGGACTATAGCCGGCTGAAAACTAGTTTTACAAGTGCGCGTTAAGCCGATGTTTTCGCTAGATCGGAGCCGGCGTCTGCCTTTGGCGTACGCCGGCTCGCGCGCCGGCTCGCCTCTAGCTGGCCCTGCGCCTCGCTTGCCGAACCGGTGGCCGGGCGTCTCGCTCGAGGCTCGAGCGCTGTCTCGTGGAGGTTGGAGCGCTGTCTCGTGGAGGTTGGGGCGCTGTCTCGTGGAGGTTGGGGCGCTGTCTCGTGGAGGTTGGGGCCCCAGCCCCAACCTCGCTGCTAGTGGGGGTTTTGGCGGCGTTTGTGGGCCGGAACGCCGTTTGTGTT
>DATDEV010000577.1:0-2783 GCA_036522995.1 Polyangiaceae bacterium | reverse complement strand
GGGCCCGCGCCGAGCGCCAGCCGGCCGGCACCGGACGCCCGCAGCGCCGAGCCCCCTGCTCCACCCGACCCCACGCTGCTCGTCACCGAGCCCCGCGTACTGGCCGAGCTCGAGCGCCAGGGCCTGACGCTGAGCGGGGTGCTCGGCGGCAAGCCCGAAGCGACCACGAACCACGAGCTCGGCCAGCTACCTGCGCTGAAGCCGGTTTGGCGGGTGCTGGACCAGGAGCTGCAGCGCGCTTCAGCCCGCGACAAGCTCGCTGGTGTCGACGTCGCGCGCTTCTCGCATCGGCTGTTCGACGGCCGCTTCTTGCGTCTACCGCAAGCGCGCTTCGCGCTGGCCGGAGTCGTGAATCGCCCAGACCGTGCGCCATTCGAGCCAGGGTCGTGCGGTGAGACGCGGCTGATCTACCGGCTCGAGTACGCACTGGACGACCAGCACGCCTCCAAGCTGCCGATGACGCTCGGCATCGAGCTGCCGGTCGCCAGCAGCGCGGGGGCTTGTCGCGACGCCGCAGCTCGCTGGCTGGAGCCGGTGGCCACGGAGCCCGCGGCGCGCGCTGCGTGGCTGCGCTCCAGCGCTGGCCCGCTCGCGCCATCGCGAACGCGCCTCGACACCGCTAGCGGCCGCCTGGTAATCAATCTGCAGCTCGTTCGCTGGCCCGCAACGGTGCGACCCGATCTGGGTGGCCACGCCGAGTACCTGCTGCGCTCGTTCCGTACCAATGCAGCTGGCCTGCTGCAGCCCGAGCGGCTGGAGAACAGCATCGACCCCGCGCGCCTGCTTACCCCGTCAGGCCGGCAAACGCTGGCAGCCTGGCTGCGCGAAAGCGCGGCAAGCATCGACGCGGGCACGGCGCTGCTGCCCCAGGAGCTGCTGAGCGAGCGCGCGCTTTCGGTGACGCCGCGAGGATTGCAGCGCCTGGCCAACCGACCTTTCTCCGCCAGCCTGAGCAAGGCCGAGCTCGAGCAGCTCGACTACACGCATGGCCGCCGCGTCCGGTCTGCGAGCGCGCTGCTACGCCGGCTCGATCAATTGAGCTGTCAGGGCTGCCACCAGGCGCGCAGCGTGGCCGGGTTTCACCTGCTGGGCGAAGACGCGCCGGGGGCCGCGCGCGAAAACGCGCTCGCAATGCCGGTATCAGCACAAGTGCTGGCGGATTTGCCGCGCCGCCTGCGCATCGCGCGCAGCCTGCTGGCCGGCGAGACCCCCGACTACACTGCGCCTTTCGCCGAGCGCGCCGCAGACTCGGGTGGCTTCGGCGAGCACTGCACGCTCGGCCGCGATGCGAGCTTCGCCGACTGGACCTGCGCGGTGGGCTTCGAATGCTCGGCCATCGAGGCGGGCGAGGGGGATGCGATCGGGCAATGTCTGCCGCGCGTGCGCGAAGTCGGCGACGCCTGCGAGCGCGGCGGTGTCCGGCCAGCACGCGATCCCGAGCGCGATCGCATGCTGCGGGTGGTGCCCGAGGCGTGCCCCGATATGGTCTGCAACCGCAGCGGCGTCGGCTTTCCGGGCGGCATGTGCACGGCCAGCTGCGGCAGCCCGGGCACTGCTTGTGGCGCGATCGCGATCCTGGATGCTTTCAATGCTTGCTTGGCGCGGCGCGAAGCCTTCTTGAGCTGCATCCGCGATAGCGCCCAGCCGGCGGGGCTGCGCGCCTGCAGCGCAGAACAGCCCTGTCGCGACGACTACGTGTGCGCCCGCGCCGAGAGCGGCGGTGTGTGCCTGCCGCCGTACTTCGTGTTCCAGCTGCGCGTCGACGGCCATTCGAGCAGCCTGCACTGAGCCGCGCTCGGCAGCCCTACAACAGGCCGTGCTCTTCGAGGCGTATAGCGGGGCCATTAACAGGGCGTGCCGAGCAGAGCGCCTGACTCCGTCAGCAGCGCCGAGGGGCCGCCCTCGAGGTAGCGTTCGGCGGTGAGCATGGCAATCCCAAAGTCCAGTACTTTCAAGGTATTACCCGCGCCAGCCCCGGCCGGCTCGGCGAGAAACAGATTCTCGGGCTTAAGGTGACGGTGAACGATGCCGTGAGCGTGGGCAGCGCCCACGGCAGACGTCACCGGCAGCAGCAGCGCCGCCGTCTCTTCCAGGCTCAGGCGCTCGTCGCGCAGCAGCTTGTTGCCGAGCGTTTCCCCCCTTCAGGAGCTCCATCACCATCACCGGCGACCCGTAGTCAATGCATCAAAGCCGACGAGCGCTCGGCTTGTTCAGGTAGTTACCCTCATGTCAGAATCATGCGTGCTTATGAGATCTTCCGGGCCGCTTCAGGCCCTTGTCAGCTGCGTAGCCCTGCTCTCGATCGGACTTGGCGGCTGCAGCAATGCGGACGCCGGGGACGACGTCGGCAAGGGCGGCAAATCGGCCGTCGGCGAGCCCAACGGCGGGAGCGGCGGTAAGTCGAGCGCCGGAACGGGCGCCGGAACGAGCGCCGGAACGAACCCCGGAACGAACGCCGGCTCGCCCGGCTCCGGTGGAAGCCCGGTCGTGCCCAACGGCGTGTCGTCTGCCGCGGATGTCGCGCGCAAGCTCGGACGCCCGGCAAACTTCCTGATCGGCTTGGGCAACGACTTGCCCGGCGACTTCAAGTGGGAAAATGCCAGCGTGTACTCGGTCGGAGCCAAGCTCGACCTGCATTACATCTACCTGGCCTACGGCTGGAAGGATTGGAACGCCGGCGGCTACTTCGCGCAGACCATCGCGAAGGAAGACCTGAAGCATGACGTCGTGCCCATGGCTACCGTCTACGGCATGGCCGGACAAGGCGAAGCGCGGCTCGACGT
>DATDEV010000576.1:0-2466 GCA_036522995.1 Polyangiaceae bacterium | reverse complement strand
GCGCTTCGAGCGTTTGCTGAAAGAGCGCGGGCGCCAGGCCCTGCTGCGCCGCGCGCGCCCGACATGCCTCGAGCATGAAGCTCGAAGCATCGACGCCGTCCACGTCGAAGCCGCGCGCCAGCAGCGGGAGCAAGAAGCGACCCGAGCCGCACATCGGCTCGAGAATCGGCCCCTGCGCTTCCTGGACGTACTTCAGGTAGAAGTCGAAGGCATCAGCGGGCTCTTCGGGCTTGTCGAGATCGTAAAACTCGGTGCAAAGCTTGTAGTAGTGCATGGTCAACGCTTCGGATTGTCGCAGCGTGACCTGCTCTAGCACTGGATGCCGAAGCCGCCGATGCCGGCTCAGACTGCAGAGCGGACGAAGGCGTCAGCGTGGATTTCGCGCATCGAAGCGCCCTTCAGCACATCTTATAACCCCACGGGGTCAAGCCAAAAAGTCGCCGCCAGGAACCAGCCGCCGAGTCTGGGTCAGGCGACCGCGGCGCTACTCAGCGAGGCGCGTCGGCCACGCGCAGCCTGGGACGGTTGCCGCTGCATTGCCAGAGGGTCGGCATGGCGGTGGCGGCGGAGCAATGAGCGTCCAGCCAGCCCTTGGCTTCGAAGATGTCGCTGCCGTAGAGGTCGGCCCGCGTCAGGTTGGCCTGGCTCACGTTGGCGCCCGCCAGGCGTGCTTCGGTCAGGATGGCGCCCTTCAGGTTGGCCCGGCTGAGATTGGCGCCCACCAGGCTGACGCGACTGAGATCGACATTGGCCAGGTCGGCCAGCGATAGATCGACACCGTCGAGCTCTCGGTGGCCACTCCGCGCCAGGTGGCGCGCCACCTGGCTGCGCAAACCAGGATGGCCGTGCGCGAGCGTGTGCTGCCAGCGCAGCACCATCAACCGATCGGGCTCGAGCTGAAACACCACTGTCCCGACGATGGCGGCCAGCGCGAGGCTGAAGGCACGGGGCCTGTTCCCGACGGCGGGAACCAGCAGCGACAGCAGCGTGACACCGAGCGTGAGCACGATAGCCAGCCAACCAGCTGCGTCCGGATTCGGCACCGGAACTGCCACGAGGTAAACCAGACAGGCCAGGACCAGCGCGCCGCCGGCGTAGCCGACGCGGCGCGGCTGCTCCCAAGGAGCGGCTGGGACGCCGACTTTCGGCAACGCTTGCGCCTGCTCTTGCGGGCGCGAGGCCGCCGGCTCGGGCCTTTTGGCTCGCGGCTCGGCCACCGGCGCAGGGGGAGGCAAGCTGCTGAGCTCCGAGAAGAACTGGCCCGGCGCCGGCCCCTGCTTCGCCATGCCGACGCTCTCCGGCTTGTCGTAGCGGGCCAGATCCTCCAGCAGGTCCGCCACCCACTGGTAGCGCATACTGGCGTCACGCACCGTCGCTTTGCGAACGATGCGCGCCAGGCCCTCGGGAGCGTTGACCAGCGAATCGAGCCGGGGAATGTCGTGCGTCTGCGCAGCCGGGTCCTTGCCGAGCAGCAAGAAGTGCAGCAGGCGGCCGAGGCTATACACGTCGGCCGTGGGGCTCTGCGTGCCCATCCCGGTCAGCTCCTCGGGCGCTGCGTAGAGGCGGTAGTCGCTGTGATGCTCGCTACCCAGCTCCTCCAGGTCCACGCCATTGATGTCGCTGAGCACCGGCTGCAGGTCGCCGTCGATGAGCACGTTGTTGGGCTTGAGGCAGCAGTGCACCATGCCCAGATCGTGAAGCGCCTGCAGCTCCTGGCAGAGCTGGCTGAAGAACTTCACCGTATCCGCCACGCGCCAGCCGAGCGCGGGCACGGAGGCGAGATTGCCGTTCGGAAAGTACTCCATCACCGCCGTGAGCTCGTTGCGCGCCACGCAGTAGAGCTTCGGGATCTTCAGCTTGCCCTCGGCCAGCGTCACGCGGCTCAGACTGCGTACCGAACGCTGGAACGCCGGTGCGGCCAGGCCCAGGCTGCGGCGAGCCTGATCGAAGTACTTGACCGCCACGGCCTGTCCGTCCGGCAGCTCGGCGCGCCACACGCTGCCGGTTTCGCCGCCGCCAATGCGCTCGAGCAAGCGCGCGCCGAGCACCGTTTGGCCTTCCTGGTAAGCGCGGGTCTGCGGGCGGGCGAGCGAGGGCGGCGCCTGCTCGTGCGCGTCGAGCGTGGAGAGGTCGATCGGCGGCAGCTTCAGGACCAGGGTTTCGGTCGGTGCCAGCCCTTCCACGATCGTGGGCGGCGGCTGGGAGAGTCGGCTCCAATCCGAGATGCGCCGGGCCGACGGCGGAACCGACTGCGAGACCTGCAGGCGCTGGCGCCTGGCAGTCAGCTCGGCGTCGAACACGCGGCGGCTATCCGGCTGCCGCTCGTCGTCCAGCGCGTTGGTCACCTCCAAGCAGGCTCTGCGCACTGCATCGGGAAACTGCTCGATGCCCTCCAGGCGCGCGCCGTCGTGCCACCAGGCAATCATCTCCGCATTGGTGAAGCGCGAAAGCTTGCAGGCCGCCCAA
>DATDEV010000575.1:0-5480 GCA_036522995.1 Polyangiaceae bacterium | reverse complement strand
CCGTAACAACTTCCAGGAGTTACTGAATGAACGACCGGGGGTAGGAGTCAAGGAGGAGCCTTGAACGTTCTTGCGTTCTGTGTAGGGGGCCCCAGCCCAAACGCTCTGACTGGAAGGCCGTCTCGTCGTGCTTGGCGCGTGGCGCTTGGGTGGCGGTCCCAATCCGGCCAGAATGCTAGGCAACGGTGGGGGCGCGTGGTCTTCCCTGGCGCGGCGGCGTAGGGTGGCGCGGGAATGTCGACTCAGCGCATCGGCAATCGCCAATCTGGCAAAGCTCCCTCACGTGCGCGGACGAGCAGTAGGACATTTCTACTGACGCGCGCGCTCGCATCGCCGCTGGGCGTGACGCTGGTGTTTCCGGGGCTCGTGCTGGTGGTAGGGTTGTTTCTGACCTTGGTGGGTCAGCGCGCACTCAAGGGTAGCAACGTCGCCATGGGCAGGGGACAGCTCGCCGACCAGGCCAAGCTGGTCTCCACCAACATCCGCAGCGCGCTGGCTCAATCGGACGCCATTTTGGACCGTTTGGAGGGCATCGCGCTCGAGCGCGAGCCGCAGCAGCCGCTCGAACCGGTTGCCGCCGCCCTTCACGACTTGCTGCGGGGACGCGCGGGCGTTGGGTACGTCAGCTTGAGCTACCCGAACGGCACGTTCGAGGGCACTTACGTGGACAAGGACGGCGCGATTCGCTTCCAGGAGAGTCACCTGGAGGGCGGCGTCACGAGCAGTCGTCGCTTCGACTACGGGGGGCACTCCCAGCTCAAGCTCGTGCGTTCCCTGACCTCGGACTACGACCCGCGCACACGAGATTTCTACCTTCAAGCGGTGGCGGCTGGCGGGCGCGTCTGGACCAAACCCTATCCGTTCTTCGAAAGTCACTACACCGGCATCACGCGTGCCATGCCGGTGTACCGTTCGCTCGACGGGCAGCGGCAGCTCCACGCCGTGCTGACCATCGATTTCGACGTGAGCGAGCTGTCCAGGTTGCTCAAGACCGGGCAGTTGCCCGATACCCGCACGTTGCTGTTCACCGGCAATGGCACGCTGCTGGCTTTTCCAGAGGGCCAGCAGCGCATCGCCAATCTGCCGCTGCGTTCGGATCGCCCACTCAGCTACCGAGACTTGAACGACGCAGCCCTCGACGCCTTTTTCAGCGAGCGCAAGACGGGGGCACTGGGCGACTTCCTCACGTTCGAGGACGACGGCAGAACCATGCTGGCGATGCAGGCTCGGGTCAGCGACGACCCCGCCCTGGACTGGACGGTCGCCTACTTGGTTCCAGAGTCGGTGTTCTTTGCCAGCCTGCGCACGTACGGTCGCCGCAGCATCCTGATCGCGGCCGTGGCGGTGCTGCTCACGCTCGCGATTTCGATCGTGTTTGCTCGGCTGGTCGTGCGCGTTCGCCGCGAAGCAGCGGAGGCCAAGGCCGAGGCTCAGCGCGCGCAGCGCCAAGTTCGCGATCTCGGCAGCTATCGTCTGGTCGAGTGCCTGGGCAAGGGCGGCATGGGGGAGGTGTGGCGAGCCGAGCACCGCTTGCTCGCGCGCGAGGCCGCCATCAAGCTGATTCGCATCGATGGCGGCGAGGTCACGCCCGACATGCAGGAGCGCTTTCGGCGTGAGGCGCAGACGCTGGCTGCGCTGCGTTCACGCAACACCATCGAGCTGTTCGATTACGGCGTCTCCGACGACGGCACGTTCTTCTACGTGATGGAGCTGCTCGACGGGCTCGACTTGGACAGCTTGGTTCACCTGCACGGCCCGCAGCCGCCTGGGCGTGTGATGCGGATGCTCATTCAAGCCTGCCGTTCGCTCGGCGAGGCGCACGACGTGGGTCTGGTTCATCGCGACGTCAAGCCAGCGAACCTGTTCGCCTGTCGCGCTGCCGACGAGCTCGACGTGATCAAGGTGCTCGACTTCGGGCTGGTGCGCTCGCTCGCCGCCGAAGACAGCGCTAGCGCCGACGTCCAAGCCCCCGTCGACGAAGTGTCTTCGGATTCGGCGCAGGCGGGCAAGCTGACCCAGTTCGGCTCCGTGATGGGTACGCCCGATTTCATGGCTCCGGAACAGGCGCAGGGGCAGGTGCTCGATGGCCGCGCAGACATCTACGCTCTGGGCTGCGTCGGCTACTGGCTGCTGACGGGGCACATGGTGTTCGAGAAGGGCAGCACGATGCTGCAGCTGGTGGCGCACATGACCGAAGAGCCGCCGAGTCCGCGACAGCGCGCGCCCCAGACACCGCCGGCTCTGGAGCGAATCATCCTCGACTGCCTCGCCAAGGGGCCGGACCAACGCCCACAGCGGGCGCGGGAGCTGCTCGAGCGTCTGGTCCTGGCCGAGCGCGAGCTGCCACGCGAGCAGCAGTGGACCGAGGAGCGCGCGCAGGCCTGGTGGCTCGAGCATCGCCCGCGAGAGGCGCGATCATCGTCGCCGCTGATCCACATCACTCCCAAGCTGTTGCAACTCGCGGACGAGCCCGAGCTCGGTTGAATCGTGCTCGGGCTCGCCGTGTGCTTCGCCTTTACGGATCGCTGCAGCCGGCGGTGCCGTCGGGTTGCACGGCGCACACCTGACCGACGAGGCCGCAGTCGAACTCGATCGGCCGGCGCGGCCCTTCGTTGGGATCGGTGCAGCGCTTGGCTACCCTGCGGCTCGCGCAGACTCCGGCGACCGAAAGCCCGTCGCACGGATCCACCCACGCTTTCGCCTCATCCAAGAAGGTCAGCACTTCCGGACCGAAGATCGAGTGGACTCCGCCAAAGTCGCAAACCAGGCTGCTCGAGCCGACGCCGCCCGAGACCACGCCGTACGCGAAGAGCTGCCCCTTGACGGATCTGACGATCGGCGAGCCCGAGTCGCCATAGCAGACCTGGGCGTCGCCCTCCGTGCCGCCGAAGATGGCCTCGTAGCCTTCGGTCAAAACGGTCGTGTCGTAGATGTAGCGCAAGAACTCGTCTTCGGGGTTTGGACCGCTGCCGCCCTCGGTTGGCGCGCCGCCGATCGGGCCGCTGCCGCCGGTCGAGGAGCCACCGCTGCCCGGAGGAGCGCCGGCCGCTCCCACCACCGGTGGCTCGTCGGCGAGCGTGGCCATCGAGCGCGCCACGAACAAGAAGGCACCGGGCGCCACCGGACCGGTCACGAATGGCGCATCCTGCGCCGTCGGACTGCCGGTCTCCCACCAGCTCTTGAAGGCTTCGAAGCTGCCGAACAGGATTTCGAAGACCTTGCCTTCGAGGGCCACTAGCTCGCTTTTGCCGAGCCGCCGCGTTCCGGCAGAGAAGCTGTTGTCGCGCACGCCGTAACCGATGTGAACGAAGTCGCGACCCAGGCTCGACCTCGTCAGCGTGCCGATCTCAAGCGGCGTGAGGTCGGTCACCGACTCACCCAGGTACATCGCGCCGACGTCGTGGCCATAGCCCACGAAGCCGCCTTGGTCGTTGGGTGCGCCTTCGACATCGACCACCTCGATCACGCGCTCGGGTGCGTTGCCGTCCGGGCCGACTCCAAAGCCCGTTTTCACGCCCCAGGAATAGTCCATGGCGAAGTAATCCAGGCAGTGCTTGGCGGTGAGCACGGTCTTCTCACCGATCAGGCTGCCCGAGCAGTACGGATAAAAGACGTTGGTCTGCGTCCACTCGTCCCAATACAGCTGCCCGATGCTGCCAATGGCATTCAGCTTGGCGCCGCTGGCGGCAAAGCCGGCGATCACGTCCTGATCCGTGCTGCCAGCGTGCTCGGAGTCGGGCTCCGAGCTGCAAGCCGGTAGCTGCCAGGCTGCAGCGCACAGCGCCACTGAGGAACACAGCGCCCGCAGCTTCGTTCTCGATTGATGCTTCATGATTTTCTCCCTAACGCCCACCCGCACCCAGTTTGCCGATCGCGACCACCTCGGCGGGATCTCCAGATCCGTGGCTCAGCTTCGCGCGCGCGAGAATGGTCAATTCGTAAGTTCGCCGCACCGCACGTCAGGCTCGCGTCAGCCCGCGGGGATAGAGCGTCAATACTCGGCGCGTCGCTCAGCTTGCTAATTTTGCTAGTCGCACGAAATGCGCACGCTCAAGCGCTGGCCGGAGGCGCGCAGCGCGTCGCATGCTTTGCCGACGATCTCGAGGTGCTGAGCGTCTTTCAGCCGAAAGCCATCGCGAGTGCCGAACGTCAGCGGCTGACCATCGAGCAAGACCTTGCCAGTCATCACTTCGTCCACTGAGACCTGGCGCTCGAGCTCGACCTCGCACAGCGGCACGCGCGCCAGGATCTCGCGAAACTGCGTCGTGAGGCCCTCGACGCTGTCACTGGCTTGGAACGGCTGCGCGGCCGCTGGATCCACACCCCAGACCGCGTCGACGGGCCGGCCTTGGCCTGCGTTGGCCAGCTGCTGCAGCTTGTGAGCCGCGATGTCCGATGACACCCCGAGCACGTAAAAGTCGACGTCGGCCGAGTGCGCAGCAGTTGCTGCTCGAATGGCTTCGGGTTGTCCGCCCTGGGGATCGGGCTGTTCGCAGGTATCGGGATCGCCGTCGGTGACGAGCAGGATCACTTCGGGACCCTTGCGTGGCGCTGCGGCGATGGTCTCGACGACGCGCTCGATGGCATCGCCAGTTGGCGTGTCATCGTCGGGGTAGGTGGCCTGATACAGCGCGTCGATCGCCTGGTGGTTGTTGGTGGCCGCGCTCACTTCACTCAGCAACGGACACTCGCCGCCGGAGAAGCCGTTGTGACTGGTGTAGAAGACGAGCGCGAATTGGATGCTGTGCTCCAAGGTCTTCACGACTCCCTTGGCCGGATCGAGCAGAGCCTCGCGCACGACCGACCAGCGGCTACTCGGACTTTCGCGATCGGGGTAGCCCTGGTTCATGCTGCCCGACTGATCGACCAGCAGCGTGACGGCCGGGCGCAGCTGCTCGAGCGTGACCTCGACCGACGTGCAACCAGGCTCCGTGCGCGGTGGGACTTCGGGCTCGCGCGGTGGCACCTCTCGGGGCGGCAGCTCGCTCGGCGGTGAGGCAGGAGCCATCGCAGTGGGGGCGGGCGACGACGGCGGGTCACCGAGCTCGAGCGGCGAGCGCGCACCACAGGCCACGGCGCAGCAAAGAGCGCCGCAGACAGCCGCCACCAAGTGACTCCGCTGCGTTCCCAATACCCCTTCGGCATCGCATGGCGCCTCGCCAGCGGCAATCACCTGGCGTCGCTTCGGAGCGACGGAAAATTCCGCTACGCGCGCCGACGGAAGAGTACGAGCAGCAGCAGGGTACCAATGACGCTGCCGATCCAGCCAGCAGCGTGCACCCGCCCCAGGGCGTCTCCGGAAATCAGGTTGCCGATCAGGCCACCGAAGAACGAGCCGGCCGCACCGAGCAACGTGGTCTTCACGAGGCCGAGCGACTGGTTGCCCGGCATCAAGAAGCGCGCGATGAGCCCCACGAAGAAACCGAAAATCAGGAACATCAACAAGCCCATGCGAGCCTCCAGTTGGGGGTCGGGCCCCA
>DATDEV010000574.1:0-5783 GCA_036522995.1 Polyangiaceae bacterium | reverse complement strand
GTTGCCGCGCGATTGCTGGGGCGGCCCGTTGCCGCGCGATTGCTGGGGCGGCCCGTTGCCGCGCGATTGCTGGGGCGGCCCGTTGCCGCGCGATTGCTGAGGCGGCCCGTTACCGCGCGATTGCTGGGCGTTGGGGCGTGGCGCGTGTCGCTCACCGCGTCCTGGAACCGGCTGCGCGGGGCGATTGCCAGCGGCCGGCGCGCGCGGCGCGGGGCGCGGGCCGAGCGAGGCGATCGGCAATGGGCGCTGCGCAGGTACTAGCCGAGCCTTGCCGGTCGGCATGAAGTCCGCGGTGAGCTCGCGGCGCATGTAGGCGTGCCAAATCTCGGCCGCATCCCCGCGTCTGGCCTCCAGGCGCGCGTCGATCGCCCTGAAGTAACCGAGGATGTTCTCCGCATCGCGCAGGAAGAAGCGCTCGGAGTTGCTGTTCTGCGCCGCAGACACGGTCTGCGGGAAATCGATGATGGTGACTCCGCCCGCTGCCCACAGCACGTTGTAGGGCGACAAATCTCCGTGGATTAGATCGCAGGCCAACATACGAACCAATTGGCCAAGCATGTCGTGATAGGCAGCGTTGGCTTGCTCGGCGCTGAGCGTCGTGTCGATCAAGCGGCGCGCGGTGATGCCCTCCGCATCAACCACCAACTCCATCAGCAGCACGCCCTCGAAGAACAACACGGGTGTCGGCACCCGTACCTCGGCCGCGTGCAACCGGTACAGCGCGTCGGCCTCGGCGGACTTCCACGCCTCCTCCTCGGCTCCCTTGCCAAAGCGGGAGCGGCGGTCCATGGCACGTTGGTCGCGTGTGTTTCGAACTGCCCGCCCTTCCTGGTAAGCAGCTTTGTTCTTGAAGCTACGCTGCGAACGATCCTTGTAAACCTTGGCCGCAACGATGCGCTCGGCGAAGCGCACGAGAAAGACCTCTGCCTCTTTGCCGCTCTGGAGGCGGCCCACCACTTCGGTGATGATGCCCTCTTCGAGGAGGTGTTCGAGCGGGCTATCCATGGCTGTTCTTCGGCACGACGACCTGTCTCAATCAGATCTCGCGGCGATGCAAACTAGATTGCCCAAACGAGCCTGGCCAAGCCGGATCAGCGCGCGCCGAGACCTGGCTCTCGCCGCCGCAGCAGCCCCTGTGTCAGGCTGTGCCACCGATCGGGTAGCAGCACCTCGCCGATGGTGATTCCTCCCATCCGGCGTTCGCCGTGGGGCTCAGCGACGCGACGGCAGCGCATCGAGCACTGCCAGCTGGATGTCGCAGAGGGTACTGTCGCTGAGCACGAGCTGTGAGCTCGGCTCGACTTCGAAGCGGTCGAGCGCGCGGCCAGCGACGGTGCGAATCTCGCAAGCCATGATGCGCATGCCCTTGCCGTGCAGCGCAGCACAGACCGCGTGCAGCAGGCCGTCGGAGTCGCGCGCATCGACCACGAGCAAGTAGCGTCCCTCCGCAGGCGCTTGACGCTCGAAGTACACGCGCGTGGCCGGCTCGGCCTCGGCGTTTGGCGCACCGGCGGCGCTACGCTGAGCCATGTCGTCGGCAACCAGCTCGCCCAGGGACCGAGTGAACGCGTGTAGTCCATCTCCGTCGAGCCGAGCTGCGACGTCATCGGACCCGCCGAGCGCGCGCAACTCCAGAAAGTCGACGGCCTCGACCCGATCCTTGTCCACGACGCGGCCGAAGGCGCGCGCGCTCTGAATGGCCAGGCCCTGCGCGAGCAGCGCGTCGGTCACGAGCGCGAGCAATCCGGGTCGATCCTCGGCCACCACGCACAGCAGCGGGCCCTTTGGTGACTGGCACAGCTCGGCGTGGACCAGCCCGGCCCCGCGCCGAGACGCGATCGCGGCGTGCTCGGCCACCTCACTAGCCCCATAGAGATGTTCGTAAGCGGCGGGCATGGTGGCGAGGAAGTGGTTCATCTGGATGCTCCCGCCATAGCGGACGCAGCGTGGCTCGCGAATGTCGGCTTCGTTTCGGGAAGCGCCGCCGCTGGCAGCCCCGGCTGGCGTCAGGGCGAGCGATGAAACATTGACGACACGCACTCGAAGCAGCGGGCGCCTAGCCTAACGGAGGATGCCGTTTGCCGTTTGCCGCGATCCGTACGGAGAGGCGCATGCAACAAGCACGCGTTGAGCCCGAACGTACCGAGAAGCCGAAGCACGTTTCTGCGTACCTCAACTACCATCGGCGTGAGCTGCTGGGGCTACTCGACGGAGGTAGCGAAGGCGGCGTCGTCTTCGCCCGCCGCTACGCGAAGCTGATGGACGGCTTGGTGGGCTCGCTCTTCGAAGGCGCGCTCAACGCCGCGCCGCAGCAGATGCGTGTGGTGCTGGGCGCCGTGGGCGGCTACGGCCGCGGCCTCCTGGGCTGGAAGAGCGACCTCGATTTGCGCTTCGTTACCGACGGCGACCCCGAGCTCGTCCAGCCACTGGCCGAGGCCATGCTGTACCCATTGTGGGATGCGGGTGTCAGCGTTGGGCACCAAGTCGCCACCATCACTGATTTGGTGGAAGCCGCGCGCGACGATCTACCGACCGCGACTTCGCTGTTGGATTTTCGGCGCGTGTCGGGTGACTTTGCGCTCGCCAGGCAGCTGGAAGTGCGCGCCTTCGACGGAGTGTTCAACGAACGGGAGCTGCCTGACTTTTTGCGCCGCCTCGACGAAGAGGTGAGCGAACGCTACAAGCGCTTCGGCGATTCGGTGTACCTGCTCGAGCCCGACGTCAAATGCGGCGCCGGGGGCCTACGCGATCTCGACATTGCGCTGTGGGCGTCGCGGGCCAGGTTCCGCACGACGGGGACCCAAGATTTGCTGCGGGTGGGCATGCTCTCGCCCGCGGGCACCGAAGAGCTGGCGAGCGCGCAGGATTTTTTGTGGAAGCTGCGCAACCAGCTGCACCGCCACGCCAACCGTCGCAGTGATCGGCTCACCTTCGACGAGCAAGAGACACTGGCGGAGTGGCTCGGCTACCGAGCCCGGCTCGACTCGCTGCCGGAGAACGAAGAGGAAGAGCGCGGAGCGATGGTCGAGGCCTTCATGTCGGACTACTACCGGCATGCACGAGTCGTGCTCCGCGTTCGCGACCAGATCAGCGCACGCGCCACGCCGCTGTTGGCGCGGAAGCCGCCACGCGTGCTCGAGCTCGGTGAAGGGCTGCAATCGTTCAACGGCCAACTCACCTTTTCGAAGCTCGCGGAGCTGGAGGCCACGCCAGTGCTGGCCTTCCGCCTGTACCGTGAAGCCGTCAACCGCGGCATGACCGTGCTGCCCTTCGCGCGTGACCAGATCATCCGCTCGACCGCGACCCCCGAGTTCTGCGAGGCGCTACGCCAAAGCCCCGAGGCTGCGGAGCTATTCGTGCAGCTGGTCGCGGATCCGCGCACGTCGCCGTTTCGTAACGGCTCCATTTTGACGGAGCTCCACGACGTCGGCCTACTGATCGCGATGATCCCGGAATTTTTACCGGTGGTCGGGCGCGTGCACCACGACATCTATCACGTGTACACGGTCGACGTGCACTCGGTAGCGGCGGTTGACCGCCTGCGTGCCCTGGCGCGTGGGGACCTGCTGGGTGAGCAGCCCCTGGCGTCGCGCCTGGCCGTGGAAGTGACGCGCCCGAACGTGCTCTACCTTTCGACTTTGTTACATGACGTCGGCAAAGCCATCGGCGGCCGCGACCATTCGCAACGCGGCGCGGAGATGGCCCGCCGCATCCTGGCCAGGCTCGGCTTCTCGGAACCCGATATCGATGACGCCTGCCATCTGATCTTGCAGCACTTGGTGATGTACCGCGTGGCGGCCCGCCGAAACCTGGAGGACCCGGCGACAGTCTCCGAGTTTGCCAAAGAGGTGCGCGGCCCAGAGGGCCTGCGTCACCTGTTTCTGCTCACCGTCGTAGACCTGTCGACCACCAGCCCGACCTCCATGACCAAATGGAAGTCGCACATGATGAACGAGCTGTTCCTGACCACCGAGCAGAGGCTGACCGGCTCGCAGGCGTCCGACTCCGCGCGCCTGTCCACGATCAAGGCCGCCGTCACCAGGTGCTGGGGTCCTGCCGACGATACGGCTTTCCTCGCGGACTACCTGCGCTCGATGCCCGAGGGTTACCTGCTCTCCAACGGACCGGAAGAGATCGCTTACCACGCGCGCGTGGCGCTGCGCGGCAAGCAAGCCTCGGTGACCGCGGCCATGGTGCCCTCGCGACGGGCCGAGGTCACCGAGCTATGCGTCGTGACCGGTGACCGCTTCGCGGATCCGCTATGCGTCGTCACACCCGATCGCCCGGGCATCTTGGCCTCGATTTCTGCCGCCATTACCGCCAACGGCTTCGACGTTCACGCGGCGCAGATCCACTCGCGCCGCGCCAGCGACGGCACGGTGCAGGCCGTGGATCTGTTCTGGATCACCGACCGGCGTGACGACGAGGACGAGTTCGAGGCAGCGCTGAAAAGGCTCGAGCGGGACCTGCAGAATGTCGTCGGCGGCGTCGTCGCGGCCGAGGACCTGCTCAGGCGACGCAGCTCCGGACGTCACAGCGAGCGACCTGCCCCTGCCATATCGACCGAAGTGGTCCTGGACAATCGCGTCTCCACCAGCCAAACGGTCGTGGAGGTGACCACGCGCGACCGGCCGGGCCTGCTCTTCACCCTCTCGCGAGTGTTCCACAGCCTTGGCCTCACCATCGCAGTGGCGAAAATCAACACCGAGGGCACGCGCGTGATCGACGTCTTCTACGTCACCGAGCTGGATGGCAAGAAGGTGGACGCTCCACAGCGCATGGCCGACGTACGCCAAGCGCTGCTCGGCGTGCTGCCAGGCGTGGCTCGGGCTTAGAGCAGCCGACGGGGCTTGCTAGCACAGCACCGTCAACGCGACGCGTAGCTGCGGCTGACAGCGTTTCGGCCGTTGGTGAGCGTGTAGCTACCGTTGGGCTGGATGACGGCTTTGATGTAGTGGGCAGCGTCGGGGCCGGCGGGGTTGGCGATCAGGTCCGGCGCGGCGTTGTGCTGGGCGTCGTTCTGGGTGGCCTCGTGCAATGCCCACACGTCTTGTAGGCCGGGCGAAGCCTGGAGCGTTTCGAAGACCTCGACGTGACCGCCTTTCGTCGCGCCGTTGTTCATCACCGCCACGGTGGGGGCCACCGCGTGCACGAGCTGCGGCGAGTTCGAGAAGTCCTGGCCGTGGTGGTTGACCTGAAAGAGATCGACCGTACCGATACGGTTGGTGGGGCACATCAGGTCCTGCTCGATGTCCCAGGTCAGGTCGCCGAGGTCCAGGAAATCGAAGTCGCCGAAGCGCGCGATAAAGCCCAGGCTCTGGCCATTTTCGGCGCCGCCGTCCATGTCCTTGGTCACGTTGCTCGGGCAAGCGGGGTTCGGAAGCGCGCCCGGCGGCGGCGGATCGATCACCTGGCCTGCGCCCGTGACGAAATCGAGCACCACGTTACCCAGCGTGAGCACGTCGCCCGGTGCCAGCACGGTGCGCTCGTTGCCCGCGAGCTGCACGTAAGCGTCGAAAGCGCTCGAATTCTGAACGCTGGGACCGTGGTCGTAGAATTTCGAGATGGGCAGCAGACCCGCCAGCACCGGCACGCCGCCCACGTGATCGCCATGGTAGTGCGTCGTGATCATGTGATCGATGTGATCGGCCTGCAGCTCCCCTTGGAGCACGCTCGCGATGCGCTGCGCGTCCCTGTCACCAGGATTGCCCGCGTCCACCAGCACGATCTCACCGCTGGGCGCGATGAGCAGCGTCGCCGCGCCGCCCTCCACGTCGATCCAG
>DATDEV010000573.1:0-4355 GCA_036522995.1 Polyangiaceae bacterium | reverse complement strand
GAGGCCGGCGGGTTTGGGGTTCGCGCCGCGCGTTGCCCTCCGGATACGTCACGGCGGCGCGCGGCGCACAACATCGCGCACAAACGAAATCTCCCCGCCTTCCCCGCCTCCCTGTTGATTCGCGTCGCTCAGCGACGTGCGATGAGCGAGCCGTCGAGGCGAAAGTCGTTGGGCAAGGCGGCTTGGCAGGTGCCGAGCATGTCGGCGGGCACGGGCCACTTTCGATCGGCCAGGCCCTGCGCGATGCGGTTCTTGATGCGCAGCGACTCCTCGGTTTCGAGCGCGGCGACCAGCGAGGTAGCGCTCTCCGGGAGACCGAGCTCGAACAAGGCCGTGGCGGCCGCAAAGCGCACCGGCTCGCTGGCGTCGTTCAGGAAGGGTTCGACCGCCACCCGCACCTCCTCGGTGGCATGCTGCGACAGCTCGGTGATGAGCTGAATCTTCGGCTCGGGGTTGCGGATGTATTCGGTGTCGAACTGGTCGAGGAGCGCGAGCAGCTCGTCAGCCAAGCGCTCCGGCGGCACGATCTTGGCGAGCGCCTTGAGCGCCCAGAGCAGGCTCTCGGACTTGCGGCAGTAGGCGCGAATCGGCTCGATCGCCTCTTCCCCGGCGTTGACGATGCCGGCGAGCGCCGCCTCCTTCTCCTCCGAATCTAGGATGGTGGGATCCATCAGCCAGTCGAAGCGCTTGAGCAGCGCTGCCGCGCTGGCGCGGCTGCCCAGCTTCGACAGCGCTTCGATGGCCTCTTGGCGATCGATGTTCTGCGACAACTTGCTGCCGACGATGCGCTCGTAGCGCTGCACTTCACGGGCGGCACCGGAGTCGCTGCCGACCGTTTTCTTCTTGCCCAGGAAATCGAAGAGACCCATGTCTTTTATGGCTCGCCGAACGAGCGGGAGCGCGCGGCACGGTATACGCCCCGTACCTCGAGTTCCAGCGCCTTCGCTGAAAAGAGCCGCTCAGCCCGGGTCCTGGAAGCCCTGCGCGCTCGGTCCCTGAGAGGGACGGCCCTGGTCGTCGGTGGTGTCCTCGGCGACGCCCATCATGGCGTTCAGCAGCGAATTGATGCGAAACACCAGACCGCCGAGCTCGGGGTGCTCGAGCTGGAAACGCAGATCCGACTGGCCGTTGATGATGGCGAGCAGTCCGTCCTCGAGCTCGGAAATCGGTGCCGAGATGTAGTTACCCAGCAGCACGCCGCCGGCTATCACCAGCAGCAGGCCCAGACCGGCGATCGCCAGCACCGGCCAGAGCAGGCCCATGAGGTTGCCGCCCAGCGAGGACGGCAAGGCGGCGATCAGCACGGCTTCGGTCTTGCCGTAGCCGTCCACGGGGATCGCCCCGTACAGACGGTCGCCGAGCGCCGCATCGGCGCCTGCCATGCTGCCCGAGCTCGACGCCTGACGTGCGGCCGCAGCCACGCTGGGGTCGGCCACGGCGCTGAGCACGTCGGGCGACGCCGCGCTGTCGGCGATCGAGTCGACCGACTTGTCGTTGACCAAGGCGAAGACCAAGGTCTGGCCGCTGGTGAGGTCGCTGGTACGTGTGAGGCGCTCGTCGCTGAGCGGCGTCCCGATCACCACCGCGCCGACCACGGCGCCCGCCTCCGAGCGTAGGGGCGCGAAGCTCGCCAGCATTTGCTCCTGGCGCTGCTTGTTGATCCAGACGGCGCTGCCGGTGTGGCCGGTCTTCAGCGCTTCAGCGAGCGACGGGTAGTTGGTGGCGATCTGCTCGCCGCGCATCAGCGCCGAGCCATTGCGCCCCACCGCCATGCCCTTGTCGTCGACGAACAGCACCAGCGAGGGCGCCATCTTGGCGAACATCGGCTCGCTCACCGCGGCGTCGCGCAGGCGGTTGGCCTCGGCGGTCGCCGCCTCGCTGCGGGCCTCCGGGGTGCCCATGGCGAAGACGTTTCGGGTCGATTCGACCGACGTGCCGCGCTCGAGCCAGCGCTCCATGCGCAGCGCGTCGAGCGCCAGCTGCGCGCTCGCCGCGCGCAAGGCCTGCGCGACTTCTCGCTTCCGCTCGGCTGGGTTTGCCAGCACCTCCCGAAGCGAGGTTTGCAGCAGGACATAAGTCAGGACCGCAATGACGATGACGATACCTGCGTTGACGGCGATAATCTTGGAACGCATTCTAGTGGCCCCTTGTGCGGGTAGCCCGTAGGCGGGCCGCCCGCATGACTCGCTCACAAACGCCTTTGCGGTGAGCGTGACGAAGGACGTTAACACCAATCGGCACCTCCGCGGAAAGGTCTGTCGGCGAGGCTCTGGTATGCTGGCCCTGAAGGATGGTCCTGCTCGCTGACGATTCGCTGTTTCTCGAGCACACCGCGCCGCCCGACCATCCGGAACGCGCCGAGCGGCTGCTCTCCGTTCGGGCCGGCCTCGAGGCGGCTACGGACACGCTCCGGCTCGCTGTCTCGTTGACGGCTGGGGCCCCAACGGCTGCCTCGTTGACGGCTGGGGCCCCGACCCCAACCTCAACCTACACCCGGTTGGTGGTGGCCGATGCTTCCGACGAGGTACTAGCTCGCGTCCACACCCCGGAGTACCTCACGCAGCTCGGCCATTTGGCCGGCCAATCTGGCTACCTCGATGCGGATACGTACGTGTCGCCGCGCTCGATTGCGGCGGCGCGTAGGGCAGCGGGCAGCGCGGTGACGTTGGTCGAAGCGTTTGCGGCCGGAGTGGGGCGCGTGGGCTTCGCGCTACCGCGACCGCCGGGACACCACGCGCTGCCCGATCGCGCGATGGGCTTCTGCTTGCTGAACAACGTCGCGATCGCCGCCGCGCACGCGCGGGCACTCGGTTACGAGCGAGTGCTGGTGCTCGACTGGGACGTGCACCACGGCAATGGCACCCAGGACATCTTTTTCGCGGACCCCGCCGTGCTGTTCGTGTCGTTGCATCAGTTTCCGAGCTACCCAGGAACGGGGGCGAGCTCCGAGCACGGCGCCGCCGAAGGTCGTGGTCACACCGTCAATCTGCCGCTGCCCGAAGGCGGCACCGATGGCGTCTACGCAGCTGCTTTCGAGCGCGTGGTGCTGCCGATCGTCGAGCAGTTTCGGCCGACGCTCGCGCTCGTCAGCTGCGGTTTCGACGCGCACGAGCGCGATCCCCTCGCCGAGATGTGCCTGAGCGGTGCGGGCTACGGCGGCATGACCGCCAGCCTGCTCGCGACGCTTGGGCCAAGCTGTCCGCTGGGCATCGTGCTCGAGGGCGGCTACGATCTCGAAGGGCTCGAGGCGTCGAGTCGCTCCGTCGCGAGCGCGCTTTGGGGAGCCAGCCCTACCCGGCCCGACGCTGCGCACGCGGCCATCCCGCGCGCCCCCGAAGCCGCGCTCCTGGAGATCAGCCGCGAGCAGCGAGCATACTGGAAGCTCCCCTGACGGTTGCAGCGTCACTGGAAGCCGGCAGGCGGGGGCCGGCCGCGCAGTTTCTCTTGGGATGGCCGCATTTCGTGTGCTACTAGCCGCGGCTCCGCTCGGTTCCAGCCCCCCAGGTTTTGACGTTCCTGCAGAACTATGGGGCAGCAGCAACCGCGACCGACCAAGTAGCAAGAGGACCAAGAATCGGAACGATTTCGATTACAAACGTCAGGAAACCCGTCATGGTGGGTATAGCTCAGTGGTAGAGCACTGGATTGTGGCTCCGGTTGTCGCGGGTTCGATCCCCGTTACTCACCCCAGAATGCCTCGCGAAGCGCGAGGCGGCGCTTAGGAGACTTGCCGATGAATCTGTCGTCGTCGCGATGGTGTGTCATGGCTGTGGTTGGATACGGTGCGCTCGCTTGTAGCGACCCGGTCCCCCTCCCCGCGCAGGGCGCCATCAACACCCAGGTGTCCGCGGTGTCGCCGCCGGTTCAGGGCAAGGCTTGCTCGGCAGGCGCCTCGTTCACGTACGACGTGCCGCAGGTCCGTGAAGATCACCCGGACGACGTGCTGGACGACGGCACCTACATCTACAAGGTGATCGACGGCGACAACAACGCCACCGTGAAATGCTCGGTGAAAGGCGGCCCTGTCTTCAACTTCTCGGGCAACATCGTGCTCAATGGTGAAGGCATGGAGGTCACCGGCGGCACCGTCGACGCCACCCTCAAGGGCACCGCCACCATCACGATCAAGAACAGCCAGCACCTCTCCAGCTCGCTAATCTCTCCGCCCTCCAGCTGCGCCATCGACATCGTCACCACGAACGCCGGTCCGCAGGTGAAGGCTGGCAGCATGTGGGCACACTTCAGCTGCCCCGCCGTCGAAGCTCCGCCGTCCGACTCCTGCGCGGCCCAGGGCTACTTCGTGTTCGAGAACTGCGCTCAGTAGCCCACGCGAACGCACGCTGCTGCTCCGGGCC